>DAIPJA010000074.1:0-9545 GCA_036770525.1 Gudongella sp.
CAAGCATGCCTGCACCTTGAGTTATCCCCCCAAGAAAGTCAGACCCAAGCTGCATAGCATCTCCTGCAGCACCAGCGCCGATCTCTATACACTGAGCGGCTGGTACACCTCCAATTGAGTATTCCTCAACAGCTGCAAGGAAATCCTCATCCTTGTTATCTCCATACAGCCCCAGAAATTCTATCTTGGCACGCCTTTTACCTTCATTTGTTACAGAGAAAACTCCATATTTGGATAGATGGTCTGTAAGTATAATGACAGATCCTGACGCTTTATCATACATAAATGCAACAGGCTCCCATTGACCAGTGGATTCATTGAGATAGGCAGCGCCTGGGGTTTCACCCTCAGTAAGCTCCAATGGAATAGCTAGCTGAATCACACCGTCAACCTGAGTAATTCCTTCAAGTGAAAAGTCGTAGACCTGGAGTTGTATCTCGCCCTCCGCATCCAGAGGCGGGGCATTGGATACTTTAGTGATCTTTGCATTTGTGTCAGCAGAGATCAAAACGGGGTCCAGCTTCAGCTCAACACCCTCAGCCCCAAGGACCAGGTTTTCTTCATTTAAAACACCTTCCGCCAAGGCTTCCTCTTTGACCTGCGGGCTGGAGCCACTGCCTCCACACCCTGTGAGAGGGATTATCATTGCAAATACCAACAGTAAGGATATTAATCTGTTCTTCATATTCGACCTCCTCGTTTAATGTATTTAGATCTATTTAACAGGATACTTAAAATATATTTGGTATCCATTGCCAAGAATACTGGTTGCATCTATAGGATACTCGTTGGTACTGGTTTCCTCCTTCTCGGTCTTGTCCTCCCAGGTTGTTTTCAAATAGTGATTTTCAACCACATTCGCCTGATTTACAGGGTTCAGGAAATTGAGAACCACAGCCGTAGTTTCAAGATTTTCAATCCCGTTTTCAAGTACAGTCACTGGCTTTGAGCTGTCTATGGCATTGCTATGTGTGTAAAGCTCCACATCACCAGAGGAAGTGAAGGTAGTCGTTCTTGTAACGGAACCTGTAGTCCAAGCCTTTTCACCAATGGCCGGTACCTCCTGGTTTGATGTCGTAACAGTTGTTATTGTAACAGTATAGCTATAGGTGCCCTTGCCATCGAGAAGAAGTGCTGTCTTATCGGTCCCGATAACTGGAAGATCGCTGTTTACTGAAAGCGGAATATTTAGATGGAAATTCTGAACGTCATACTTGTATTGAGTACTCCATTCAGCATATTGATTTTTACCACTAACGGTATCTGTTGCCCAGCTTCCGCTTAAGCTAACGTCTATAACATTACTCTCAGGAATCATAATAGGCTGTTGACTCAGCAGATGTTCCATTGGCAGTGGGTGCATATCCTCAGCAAAATATGATTTATATTCATCCTCAACAAGAAGGTTTGAAACCGCATCCTCGGATGTTTTGGCAGAAACGAGTTTTGTCAGTCTTCCGGTTTCTTTTTTGATAACTATATCGACAGAAGGAGGGACCACCTTGAACTCTATGGTCTCGACAGGCTCATCCTTTTCCAAATCTGCATTGGGACTATATATTTCTATCTTGTTTGGTGATCCTGCATACAAGTGACCATAAAGCGTAAAGCTAGTGTTAAGGGTGCCATCATCCTTAAATCTACCGGTCCAGTTTGCTATTTCAGCCTTGTCATTCAAGGCTGAAAATTTTACCTGATGCTTTGCATATGTCTTTGAGGGGTCAGTGACGTTAAATGCAATAGAGGTATTCAGGCAGTCAGACAGAGCCTTATACTCATCTCTAAGCTTCTTCTCGTTATTCATATTGATCCTTAATGCTATTTGATTAAATACTCCAGGGAGTACATCCTGATATAGCATGGATCTTCTTTCATTACTTATCTCCTCCATAAGACCCTTATTCAAGCCTCCTCCAGCAGAGAATCCAAATTTGTCTCTTGCCTGAGACATATAATCTGCCACCTCAACTTCATTTTGAGGAAGCCAGAATTCATTGCAATGTTCAACAACGATCCTGTCGATTTCAGTCTTTAATCCTTCCTCTGTCATCTTCGGATCTGAAAACATAGGGTAGAAGGTCTTGTACCAATAATCAGAGCCTTTGAAGCCGGGATTTCCCTTTGAATGATACAGGGCATATGCTTCTCTGTATATTTCAGATCTTCCTTCAACTGCCTCAGTACCAAATTTATTTATAGAGTAGTCGACGATAGCAACGGCAGCCATACTTGCAGACATGACCGAGCTGCTAAGCTTTGAGGCAACCTTGCCCATAACATATGTAAACGAGGTCTTAAGACTTGCGACAACAGCTTCGTGTATCTTTCCCTGATAGATATTTGTACCAATTTGTACAACAGAGAGAAGAAGACCAATATTGCCAACATGATCGCCTATTGTTGACAGAACATCCTCACCGTAAGCTAGATATCCTGCACTTTGAGTTATGTTTCCGAGGATATCAGCTCCGATCTGGAGTGAATCTCCAACAGCACCTGCACCTATTTCATAACATTCAGATGCCGGAACGCCACCTATGGAGTATTCCTCCACAGCTGCAAGGAAATCCTCGTCCCTGCCCTCACCATAAAGACCTAAAAATTCCAACATGGCTTTTCTCTTTCCTTTGTTGCTTGAAGTAAAAACTCCATATTTGGAAAGATGGTCTGTGAGTATTACAATTGACCCTGCTGCTTCATCATACATAAATGCTACAGGCTCCCATTGACCGGTAGCTTCGTTTAAGTACGCTGCACCAGGGATCTCTCCCTCGGCTAGATTTAATGGGATGGCAAGTTGAATTACACCGTCGACCTGAGTTATACCTTCGACCTGAGTTATACCTTCGAGTGAGAAATCATATACCTCAAGATCGATCTCACCTTCATCATCAAGAGGAGGAGCGTTTGAAATCCTTGATATCCTTGCATTAACATCCGATGATATGAATACCGGATCGAGTCTTAATTCAATACCACCTGAACCCAGGCTTAGGTTTTCTCCATTTACGACCCCTTCAATCAGCAACTCTTCCTTCATAACAGGCTCTGATGAACTACCACCACAGCCCACAAGGGGTATTATCATTGAAATGATCAGCAGCAGCGAAATAAGTCTTTTGCTCATATCGACACCTCCTTCTTTAATGCATATCACTCTCCTATCACTATTGTACAGTAACATGATAAAACTGGCATCAAATAATTACAAAACAGTCACGATGCTTGACAACTTCAAATGATAAAATGATAATCATTTAGATTTCGTAGCCTTAATTATCATTGCAATTTATGATATAATCACACAGTAGATCAAGAATTGTGATAGTAGGTGAAAATATGAAAAAGTCAAAAATATTCATGTTGTTTATGGCAATGGCTTTATTATCATTTCTATATATAGATGATCAGATTTCAAACTTTAAGATAAACCGAGTAGAGCTCCAGACTGAGAAGCTGGAAGAAGAGATAAGAATAACACAGATAACAGATTTTCACTCCAATGATAGGGTGGACTTGAGCGGAATAATTGAAAGCGTAAGGCTCTTTGATCCTCATTTTATTGCATTGACAGGGGACATTATTGATTTTAAAACAGTTGACTTTTCACTTTCCTACGAGCTTATCGAAAGACTTGTGGAAACAGGAAAGCCGGTTTATTTCGTCTACGGGAATCACGAGCATGGCAATCCACATTTCAGGGAATTTATAAATGGTATCGAGGATAGAGGAATAGAGATACTGGATGAAAACTCAGTTGGGCTCACAATCGGGGATAACACCCTAATGATTTACGGTTCAGACTTTTATTCAACAAGTGATGGTTATGAGAAACTATTTTCAAATGTTGACGCTGGATATTTCAATATTCTCCTTGCTCATTCACCTAACAGACCAATACCTTACCTTCATGGAGAAATCGACCTCATGCTTTCTGGGCACACCCATGGCGGTCAGGTAAGACTCCCTATTGTCGGGGGAGTTCTGTCACCAGGTGAAGGCTTTTTCCCTGAATATGACAAAGGGTTAATGAAAGTTGGGGACACTACCCTATATATCGACAGCGGACTTGGGAACAGCGTACTGCCGATCAGGTTATTTAATCCGGTACAAATTTCAGAGATAGTGATCAAATAAACAAAGATCGTGCTTTTATTCGAGCACGATCTTTGTTTATTTTTCATCATTTTAATTTGATTTTGAGAAATAGTTTATCACATCATTCAATATCTTTTCTTCTACTGAACCGATTTCTGCATATCTCCACGAGACATCCTCAAATCTTAAAAATCAGGTCTCTGCAATTGTTCCATCCTTGTTTGTAGCTACAGCATCTGAAATCTTATACCTAAAATTTACAGGATCAATATGCCATAGAAGGTCATCAGTACCAACGGCCACATCAAGAATATCCAGTTCCCTGCGCATCCAAACATCGATTATCTCTATTCCTGTTTCGTCATCGATCCGGGTTTTAATTGAGGTCCTGTCAAAAGACCATTTGCCAATGTCATCCTCGCCTACATACCTGAACTGCCTGGACTGCTGGCAAATGAAAACACTTACTGATACTAAAGCTAACATAAAAAGGAGAATAACGATCCTTTTTTTCATTGATTTCACCACTTCCTGTATCCGGTTATTCCATTGGCATCCATCCAAAACCTCTTGCTCTGTATCAAAACATCAAGATCCGGATCTCTTTGGCCCTTAATCCTCATCAGATCATCCTGTACGTTCAACAGATCGTTGTAAGTTAAATAATCGTAATCCCTAAAACCCATTTCACCATTTTGCAGATATGCATACTCAAGATTGTTATCATCTTTTATCCATAAATAAGTGGTATTTTTTATACCCTGGAGCATCTTATCAGCAAAACTCAGGAATCTTTCATCATTCTCATACTCATATAGCATATAGAACGCATGGATAGCCTGAAGCTGATGATTTAGGGATATATGTGTTGGGATCCCGCCTGTTCCGTAGTAATCCTCAACCAGCCAACCCTCATTTTCAAAACTGTCATAGTTTACGATTTTTCTCGTGGTTCCATGCATAAGGTAGTATTCAGCAAGCTTAAGACTTGCATCTCTAAAAACCGGATCACCAAACTTTCTATGGGCAATAATATTGGTCTCAAGTGTGTCTGCATTGAATCTTGTATCGAAAAAGCCTTCATTTATTCCATAGTCATCATATAGCCAAAGGCTTTTTGGAAGACTGGGTATATAACCCTCTTCATTTATATTCTTGTGAGCTATTCTTAACAGAGCATTTCCAAGGACATCTGAAGCCGAACTGCCTCCAGTCTTAATAAGTGAATTAGTCAAGTAGTCACTTGGTATACGCCAATATGATCCTTCGGTATAGGGGATATAACTCGAAGGACTCCTATAATGGTATCCATCATAGAGAAGTCTGGCATTCTCACTTAGATCATAGCTGCCCCATATAATTCTCTGGTACTTATTGCTAAAATCGACCAATGGCTCACTTGAACCTATACCCCACATGATCCCAAAGCTTCCGGGAAGAAGCTTGAATCGTTGAGTCACGAGCCATTTTCCTTCACCCTTGGTAATCGATATGGTGTGAGAACCTGTGCTTTGGACAGTACCAGAGCCCAGATCCTTATAGGAATAAGGCTGACCTAATATATAGTTGTATTTGTCAGTGGATAGAAAAAGCATTTTTCCCTCAGGAAGAACTCCACCTGTCAAATCAGCTTCTACGAGAGTTCCATCTGGATCGAAATACCTCAAGATCCCCGAATCCCCAGGGATATCAAAGCTTGTCAAATAGGAAGCATCAGCTGAACTGTTGATTTTCCTTATGAAAAACCATCCCTTATCAGGAAGCCTGAATTCACGTTGAGAGTATGAAAAATGGTCGTTTACCTGGATGTTATACTCTGTTACTCCCGAGGAAGCTTCAGCTGTCGAGAAGGGTATCATGATCAAAAGCATGATAGTGATTAACAGCAGTCTAAAATATTTCATAGTGCCTCCTTAGAAATGATCTTAAGTAGCTTAATACCCATAGTATATCATTTGACACCCCATGAGAAGCATTGTAAATGAAATGTAACCTTTAGATATTTGTCTTAAAAAACAATTAACAGGGTAAATACAAAAAAATGTTCGAAAGCATGCAATAAAAACAAGTATCTGCGCATTATATTATCAAAGGGGATAAAGTCATGCTGATGTTTGCCTTCGTATACGAAGACCAGGCTCCAAAGCCTGAAAAATACAACAATATTGATATAGATGAAAGTCTTTTTAAAAAGATAGGGCAGAATGACATGGAAGCATTCGATCAGCTGTACAGGCTTACAGAGAGGACCATGTATGCCTTCAGTCTATCACTTGTAAAAGATCATCAAGGGAGTCTGGACCTTATGCAGGAGACCTATGTAAAGATACTCTCTGCTGCCCACCTGTACAAGCCCATGGGTAAGCCCCTGGCCTGGATGTTCACTATAGCTAAAAACCTTTATTATTCATCTGTCAGAAAAGAATCAAGAACAACCAACCTCGAGCCTGAAACCATACAGGATGACAAAAGGTTTTCTTACATTACTGATATGGATGATAAAATAGTGCTCCAGACAGTTCTGGATAAGCTCACTGAGGAGGAGAGGGAGATAGTGCTCCTTTATGCAGTGACAGGTCTTAAGCATAAGGAAATATCCGAGAACATCGGTTTAAGCCTGTCAACAACACTATCAAAGTATCACAGGGCACTTAAGAAATTGAGGGTGCACCTTGAAGAAAAGGAGGTCAGGGCATGAAGGATAATGAAGTACTACAAAGCATTAAAAATTCAATAGAAAAGGCGCCCATAGATCTTCTTGAGGAAATCAAAGCACAACCTCGAACAAAGATGCTTAGACACGATGAAATAACGTCTCAAGGAAATATCATGAAGTCAATAAGAAGACTGGTACCTTATGCATCCATTGCAGCAGTATTCCTTGCGGTTTTCATTAACTGGCAGTTGGTTTCAAACACAGTCGACAGCAGAGTATATCTTGATGTAAATCCCAGTATAACGATTGAAACCAACAAGAAAGACAAGGTAATTGCACTAAAAGCAGGAAATAAGGACGGAGAGAAAATAATCGAAGGTATTTCCTTTAAAGATGAGTCAATACTTCTTGTATCAGAGGAGATACTGGAAAAAATGATGGCCGAAGGATATCTAAGCGAAAACAATGAATTTCTGTTGCTTTCAGTCTACAACAAGAACCATGAGAAGGCTGAAGAGAAAAAGCAAGTGCTGGATCAGTCGATCCATCAATATCTTAACAAGAAAGAAATCGAACTTATTGTACTGACCCAGAGACTGGAGGAGACCTCATCCATAGAAAGGTATGCAAAAGAATATGGAGTATCTGTTAGTATGATGACCTTTATCAGAAATCTAATGGTACTTGATCCTGATCTTAAGATCGAAGAGCTTGCAGGCATGTCGATCCAAGAGCTTGTCAGATTGAGTCAGGGAATAGGACTTGACCTTGAGAAGATAATTGAAACAAAAGATATGGAGAAGATTGAAAGGTTGGCACCTGCTCCTACAATAATTCATGACGATGACGATTATGACGACGATGACGATGACGATGACGACGATGACGATGACGATGACGATGACGATGACGACGATGATGATGATGATGACGATGATTATGACGACGATAGAGATGACGATTGATAGAAATCATGAAAATAATTGTCAAGTGGATGCAATAAAAGTCATCCCTCATCAGTTAACGTATCAAATACAACAGGAGGGATAAGAATGAAAAACAATTCAATAATTCTAAAGGGTATCGCATTGGTACTTGCTATAGTAGTCGGAGCAGGAGGTTATTTGACGGCAGTTCCTGCTGGTGCGATCAAGATGGACGTAAATCCAAGTATAGAAATTGTAACTAATAGGCTTGATAGGGTAATAGAGATAAATCCTCTCAACCTTGATGCAAAGAGGATGCTCGAGAACTTCGAGACTAAGGATAAATCCCTTGAAGGAACGGTGAATGATCTGGTTGATCTAATGATCCTGTCAGGTTATATCTCCGGGGGAAAGGATAATGTGGTGCGCTTAACCGTAAACGACGACTCAGTAGATTCAGAACTGGTGGAAAGAGTCAATAAAGCTATCGCTGCAATGCTGCAAAACAAACAGATAGAGGCAAAAATTATAAAACAAACACTGAAAGATAGCCTGGATGACGACTTATATGAGGATGACAAAGACGATGAAAGAATAGTTGAATCGAAAGGGATAATCAGCAGAGCTGATGTGGAGGCAATTGCACTTGCAAGAATAAAAGGTGAGATCATTAAGTTGGAACTTGATGATGATGATGACGACAAACCTGAATACGAAATTCACATAATTGCAGACGGTGTTAAACATGAATTAGAAATAGACGCTTTTAGTGGAACTATAACAAAGCATGAAATAGACGATGATGATGATAATGACGACAAAAAAACCAATATAAATGATAAATCTGAAACAGTGAAAGCAGATGTAACAAATCAGCAAAAACAGATCATCGGATTGGATAGAGCGAAAAGTATAGCACTTGGTCTGGTCAGAGGTGAGATAAAAAGTATTGAGCTTGATGATGACGATGATGATATGGAATACAAAATCGAAATAGTCAGCGAAGGAAGAGAATATGAAATAGAGATAGACGCATATACCGGAAAGGTTCTTGAATTCGAGACCGATGACCTTGATGACGACTGGGTAGATTTTGATGATGACGACGATGATGACGACTATGACGACGATGACGATTACGATTATGACGACGATGACGATGACAATTATGACGACGAAGACGACGATGATGATGATGATGACGAAAGAGATGACGATTAATTAGTGATATAATGTGAGGGGACAAGTTCCCCTCATTTTTTTGCAAGAACTTAGGGTTTCTAAATATCAAGCTAAAGTGATATAATATTAAACATAATATTCCCAATAGGGACTGGGGAGGAATACATATGAATTATAACGAAGTAAGAGAAAAGGCAAAGGAAATATTGACCCCAAATTGCCTGGTTTGCAAGGAATGTAATGGTGTTGCATGCAGGGGATGGGTACCGGGAGTTGGTGCTAAGTGGACAGGCAGCTCATTTATAAGGAGCTTCAACTATCTTAACGAAGTTAAGGTAGTAATGGATACCATCTATGAGGGAAAGGGTCAGGATACTTCAATCGAGCTTTTCGATAAAAAATTTTCAGCACCAATTTTTGTAGCCCCAATAGGAGGAATGGACATCAACTACGGCGGGAAGCTGTCAGAGGAAGAATACCATAGAAGGACTCTTATGGGAGCAAAGGCCGCAGGAATAGCTGCATTCACTGGGGATGGTGCTAATGACGACTATTTCAATGCACCCTTGAAGCCTCTTAGTGAGGTAGACGGATGGGGAATCCCTACTCTAAAGCCCTGGTCTCAGGAAAAGATATTTGAAAAAATAAAAATAATTGAAGACTTAAATGTTATTGCATTGGGA
>DAIPJA010000075.1:0-9451 GCA_036770525.1 Gudongella sp.
ATATGAGAACAAAAGCATGGTTGCAAAAGGGCTGTATGCAGACCAGGATTTCCTCAAGGCTTCTTTCATCATTTGAAATCACCTTTCCAAGGAAAAATTCCGATATCATTTGGTTGCTGTCTACAATTGACCTGCTTGAGTTCTCTATTGATTTTTTAGCTATCTGAAGGTCCTCGTCTGAGAAATCCCCGGATTTTAATCTGGCAACCTGATCAAGTATCAAATCAAGAGCTTGCTTGTAGTTTGAAAACTGGATGCCTGCGTCAGCAAGTATTATGGACTTGTGCTTTATAAGTCTTGAGGATGCATAGTACGCAAGGCTTTTTTCTTCCCTTACAGTCTTAAACATATGGGAGTTGGGTCCACCTCCCAAAAGCTCATTTCCTACGAGCAATCCGTTATAAAGCTCGTGCTCATACGGTATAGACGATCTGAAGCCTAATACCAGCTTCCCCTGCGAAACAGACATAGCTTCTTCAACATTCCGTTTTGACAGGTTGTTTTCAGGAATAACCTCCCTCGGGATCAGGAGGATATCCCTTCTATTATACAACTCGGCCGGTATCAACTGATCAAGCTCCAGTCCATGGAGATTTCCAACAAAAAAGATTTCTATAGGGCTAGTCATTAGGATATTTCGATACTGCTCATATAGCCTTTTGCCATCTATGCCCTCTACATCCTCCTCGTATCCAAGACTGTATATGCCAAACCTCTCTCCCTTACACATCTCCTCAATACAGCGGCTTATGGCATAATTTCTCTTGTCATTGATCCGGCTTCTTATCCTTGAGATAAGTATTCTCTTCTCCTGTTCAACATATCTGTCATCAAAACTCCCATCGATAATTACCGGATCAAACAACACACCTTTTAATAGATTGATGGCTTCTTTGCCTGATTTTTTATCGCTCGTGAATTTTGAATCAGCCCATTCTATAGATGCCTTAACAAGCTGCCTCTCTCCTCTTTTTGAGGATCCCAAATCAAGACTAGCGCCATACAATTGCTCAAGCTTCCTCTCCATTAAAAGTTTTGTTGGGAAGCTTTTTGATCCTCTTTCAAGGACCATGGGAAGTAACGCATTCATTGTTACTTCAGCTTTGTCCAGTGGCCTAATAAAGTTCACTGTCAAAAGATTTGATTTGAATTTATCTGTTTCTACAATATTAAGGAATATCCCATCGCTTAAGGCTATTCGATTTGATTTAAGCTCCACTTTACCACTCCTTCCAGCATTCATATAGAATGCGTACAGATGTTATGTACCCAAATTGAGGGCGTCTCAAATCAAAAAGAGGGCTTTATCAGCCCTCGATTATTTTTATACCTGAACTTGTTCCTATTCTGGTTGCCCCAGCCTCTATCATCTTTATTGCTGTTTCCCTGTCCCTCACTCCGCCTGAAGCCTTTACCTCAAGATTGTCGCCCACCACGGACTTCATTAGCGCAACATCTTCAACAGTAGCTCCGCCAGTACTAAAGCCTGTAGATGTTTTAACAAAATGAGCACCTGCCGACATAGAAAGCTCACAAGCCTTCCTCTTCTCATCATCTGTCAATAGACAGGTTTCAATTATTACCTTGACTATTGCCTGTCCCCGGCATGCATCGACAACTGCTTTGATATCATCCTCGACGAGCCTGTAGTCTCCTTCCTTCAAAGCACCAATATTGATGACCATGTCGATCTCATCTGCACCTTTAAGGACCGAGTCCTTTGTTTCAAAAACCTTTGTTTCTGTTGTGTTAGCTCCCAAGGGAAACCCAACCACAGTGGCAACCTTTACATCTGTTCCCTTTAAAAGCTCCTTACACAGCACCACATGTGAAGGATTAACACAAACCGCTTTGAAGCCGTATAAGGCAGCTTCTTTACACAGCTTCCTAATTCCTGCTTTGCTGGCATCAGGCTTGAGAAGGGTGTGGTCGATAGCTTTGGATATATCCATCATTTGGATCACTCCTATTTAATTAATTCAACAAGATCTCCATTTCTTACTCCGGAAGCATTTCCTTCCTCAAGGTCAACGTGCATTTCGAGTGCATAAGTTGGATGTACTCTTACAAGTACATTGTCAAATACCAGTCCTCTTGGTCCAGGTACCTTGATGCTTACAATATCTTTGTCCTTAACTCCATACTCTTCACCATCCAGGGTATGCATATGGATGTGTCTGGCAGCAACTATTACTCCTTTTTCCAGATCTACCTCTCCATTGGGTCCTACTACCTTTACACCTGGTGTCTCATTCAACTCGCCAGAGTTTCTTACTATTGGCTGTACTCCTAAAGTGAATGCATCGGCAATTGATACCTCGATTTGAGTATCTGGTCTTACTGGGCCAAGAATCCTTACACCCTTAAGCGTCCCCTTGGGACCAACTACATCTACCTTCTCGTTGCATGCATATTGGCCCGGTTGTGACAGATCCTTCATCTTAGTTAGCTCATAGCCTTTACCGAAAAGTATCTCCAGGTCTTTTTGGCTGACGTGGATATGCTTGTTTGATAATGCGATTGGCAATTTAGTTTTCATCGTAAACCTCCTCGGAATTCTGAATATAGTATAATTATAACTGTTTTTTGTGTTTATTACAAAGACATTGTCAATAGTTGGTCAATTTCTCTGAAAAGCAGCCTCCGTCAGTTGACAGAGGCATAATTTTTGAGATATTTAAAAAGGTATCTTATTATTAGCGAATGAAGTGGTATGCTAATGAGAGCTGCGATTATCCTGGTGGGGAGAAGTATGAAAAAACCCTTCCCGTATAGATTTGAAAGCCAATAGGTGTTCAGACCAAGTGATATTACAGCCGCAGTTACAGCAACCGCCAAAAGAATCTTTTTGAATGAGAACCTTGATTCATAGCTTCCGCTTTTTCCATAGATAATCATGAACAATCCAGGTATTACTCCCCATAAGATTGAGCTAAGAGTAAATCCAGGGTGATACGGTCCCTGGGGATTGATCAAAAAACCTATGATATCTGCCGCTAGTCCTGTAAGTCCTCCTACCAATGGCCCAAACATAAATCCAGACATCATAAGCGGTACATCTCCAAAGCTGATACGCAATGCCGAAACTCCAGCCAGAGGCACCATTATATAGGCGAATCTGGTCATTACAATGGAAATCGCAACTAAAAATCCTGCTTTTACCATTGTTCTTAAGTTGATTTTGCCACCTTCTCTTTGCATTTTTTTCTCCTTTCTTTGTCGACAGTACTGCCAACTAAAGAAAGGTTCTTTAATTGTCAGCGGATGCGGTAAAGAATCGCAGAGTCATCTTTCGTCCAAAGGCAACTTCCCATCCCGTGGCACTTAACGCTCTTTACCTACTCTGTCTAACGGTTCATTTTTCAAAACTGGCTGATGGTTTCAACCATTCTATTTATACCCAAATGACAATTACATATGCTGCCACTTGAATTTACCAATTCCGTAGGTCCCCTTTCGAAACAATATGTATCCGATCAGCTGACCAAGTGCTACATATTTAATAAAGCTTATCCCGATTTTTATGGCAATATTTATAAAAAACGGCTCAGGAAGCATCTGTATCAACAGATCTGTTCGAGGGTCCAATATCCATAGATCATTATTGAAAAATATTTCGTGAAAGTAAATGAAGTATTTAGTAAAATCCGTTCTTGCCAGTATTACAACAAGTAAAACAAACAAGTAATTCAGAAATAACCCCAATCCCAGCCATTTACCAGCAAATTTAGTATCAAGCTTTATTATGAAATAAGCCCCAACTGCCAGTGCTGATATAAAAGAAACAAATTTGACTGTTCTAGCAAGATCGAAAAGCGAGAGAACATCCTCCATATGCTGTATCTCTTTCTGATTAAAATGAGGATCCAGTAAGGAGTCATCCTTCCCCTTCAGATATTCAATTATGTCCTTCGATATAGGCACCAGTTCTTCCTCGGTCTTCCCGGTTGTATCGTATACTGCGTTATTTTTAAATGATTCAGTGTAATATTCAAGATCGTAAGCATTTTCCTCTATGGCTATCACTAAGGCCAACAGAGATATTGATAATACAAGTATGACCACCAAGAATTTCCTAATCATCCATGCCCTCCTCCCGGTCAAGAAAACTGGGATAGATCAAACTCTATCCCAAGCGTCCTAAATATCCCAGTTGTGATATACTTCCTGCACGTCGTCATTGTCCTCAAGCATGTCTATCATTTTTTCCATGTTTTTGATATCCTCCTCCGCTTCCAAAGCAGTATAGGTCTGGGGTATGAAGGTAAGCTCAGCAGCAGCAAAGCTGTAACCTGCATCCTCAAGCCCATCTCTCACCGTATTGAAGCTGGCTGGACTTGTAATTATCTCGAATCCATCCTCTTCGGAGGTGAAGTCCTCTGCTCCCAGCTCTATTGCCAAGAGCGTCAATTCATCCTCATCTATCTCATCAGTTTTTTCAATTGCAATAAGTCCTTTTCGGTCAAACATAAATGCAACAGATCCACTTTGTCCCAGGTTCCCTCCGAATTTATCAAAGGCATGCCTTACGTCGGATGCAGTTCTGTTTCTATTATCAGTTAAGCAGTTTACGATCACAGCAACTCCGGAAGGACCATAGCCCTCATATATTATCTCCTCGAAGGACTCGGAGCCCATCTCACCTGTTCCCTTTTTGATGGCCCGCTCGATGTTGTCATTTGGCATATTTTCTGCCTTTGCCTTATCGATAGCCGCTTTAAGGGAAGGATTATAATCAGGATCTCCTCCACCATCCTTTGCGGCAACCATTATATACCGGGCTAGCTTAGTGAATACCTTGCCTCTTCTGGCATCTTCCTTGCCCTTTTTATGCTTAATAGTACTCCATTTGGAATGTCCTGACATAATTTCACCTCTCCTTTGATTTAACTTAAATATTCTAGCATAAGAGGGAAATTATTTCACTAATTATTTTCAAATCTTGGCGGGTATGTTCTCTTATGTGCGCTGTTCCTGTTCATCCTTTGTATTTTATCGACTATATCCTCAGGTCCCTCTCCTGTGAGGATGTAATTGTCAAGAACATCATAGGAGAAGCCCATTTCTTTTTCGTCGGTCTGATTTTCCCACAATCCTGCACTTGGTGCCTTTAGTATTACTTCAGACGGAACGCCCAGAGCTCTGGCAAGATCCCTTACTTCGCTTTTTACAAAGTCAGCGATCGGTAACAGATCGACCCCGCTATCGCCATGCTTTGTGAAATATCCTACTTCAAGCTCTGATTTATTGCTTGTTCCACAAACCAGATATCCCATCTCCTGCGCAAAATAATAGAGCGTCATCATCCTAAGTCTGGGCTTGAGATTAGCCCTGGCAAGTATACTTTCGCCTTCAAATGGCAATGCCTTGAGAAAGGAATGGTAAACAGGAGCAAGATCTACTGTTGCAGTGTCAAGCTCGAAGGCTGATGCTACCAGGACAGCATCCTTTTCATCCTGAGGATTGCTGTTTATCGGCATGATAACCCCAAGACTCTCGCCCGGAAATGCTTTCTTTGCCAAAGCAGCAACAACAGCAGAATCAATTCCACCACTAAGCCCGAATACTACCCCTTTTGCTCCAGCATTAGATACTTGTTCTCTTAACCACTCCACAATGCTTTCGATAGTTTTGTCCGTTTCCTTCACTAGGTGGCCCCCCTGTCATAAATGTGTGTTTTTCTTAGTGTGCACCCTTTTTAAGGGTGGCATATACACAGTCATCAGTAAGGAACTTAAGACCAAGCTCCTCTGCCTTTGCTACGACTTCATCGTTATAAGTTCCCGGTTGGAAGAAAACATACTCTATCCCATTTTCCTTTGCTTCCTCAAGTATTGTGATACTTAATCTCGGGGGAACGACCATGTCTATGATATCAACCTTCTCAGGCAGCTCTGAGAGCGATTTATATATTCTGTCTCCCTCAAGCTCATCGTAATTAGGGCTGATACCATAGGTAGTATAGCCATGTTCCTTTAGTGTTTTCCATATCTTGTAGCCAAATTTGTCTTTATTTCCGGAAACGCCAACGACTGCCCACTTTTTAAGGCTCATCATTTTTCCCTTCAATTCATTGCTTGACATAATATCACCTCGTTTATTTTATACCCCCGCCCGGCATGTATCTCACTCCATCTTTCATCGGCAGGTAAATTTCTCCCACACCTACTACTGTTGCTGAACCGCTGGTCATCTCATTTATATCCCCTAAAAATCTATCGACTTCTTTCTTTAGGATAGAGATTTTCAACTTAACGTTATCCTCAAAGATTATTTCATCAGGCTCGATCCCATTGTCTCTGAGGTAGTTTTCCAGTTTTCCGAAGGCAGTGTAGCCTATTTGAACTTTCAGTATTTCAAATGTCGTCATTTCAACGATAACTGCACTATCAAGCGCTATCTTGGCTCCCTTGGTATACGCTCGGACCAACCCTCCGCCTCCGAGCTTTATTCCGCCAAAATACCTTGTGACAACGACGGCAACATCTTTAAGGTTCTCTTTCTTTAGGACCTCCAGTATCGGGATCCCGGCGGTTCCCGAGGGTTCTCCGTCATCACTGAAGCGCTGGAGATTTCCACCTTCTCCGGTTATATAAGCATAAACATTATGAGTGGCATTTCGATGTTCTTCCTTTACTGACTGAATAAATGAAATTGCCCGCTCTTCATCCTCGACTGCTGTACAATGACCGATGAACCTGGATTTGTTGATTATAAATTCATCAGATCCAAAGCCTGCTACTGTTTTATAGCTGTTGTCCATAATGCTTACCTTGCGCCTAGCTTTTCCCTGTAATCCCTGAACTCGTTGTAACGCTTGTATGAAAGTGATACCAGGGATTTGTCCTGACTATAGGTTATTTTATCCATAGCTTCTGCTATATCAAAGAATCCACCCTCAGAGAATCCCTCTTCTGTGTTTGGATCTGCTGCAAGGTTTTCAGACTCCATTATATACCAGGTGATTTTATTGCACACAGGGGCATTCCTCGTTATCGAAAAGAATTCGTATGCTGTTTCACCTGCAGTAGAAACTATTTCAGCATCGATGCCCGCTTCAAATTGGACTCTGTGAAGGGCTGTTTCTGGTGGTAACTGATCACCTCTTATCTTGCCCTTTGGCAGGACCCACTCGTCTTTGTCATTTCTTAGAATCAAAACCTTATCATCCTTGAATACGACACCACCTGCACAATTTCTTATTAGCATTTGATCAACCTCCGTTATATTATATATTCCTTGTATCTATCGAAATCAATTTGGTCTATCACCAGCTTAATTCTTGTACCTTCCTCCAGATACTCCAACTCCGTGATCTCGTATTCATTCATAAAATAGCTTACGAGACTTTGATTTGAGTAGGGTATAAGAAGTGTGGCATCTCTATACATTTGAGGGAGCATCTCCTGGATTTTAGTACGAAGCTGTTCAAGATTTGTTCCCAGCTTAGCTGAAATATCCATGCTCTCCCCAATATCTCTTAAGTCGTATCCTTTCTCAGCTGATTCAGCTTTGTCCATTTTATTGAACACAGTCAGGATAGGTTTATCCATCACTTCAAGCTCCTTTAGAAGCTTAAGAGTGGTTTTTATCTGGATATCAAGATTTTTATTGGAGGCATCGACTACGTGTATAAGGAGATCGGCATGCTTTACCTCCTCCAGGGTACCCTTGAAAGCTTCTACCAGCTTTGTCGGTAGCTTGGATACAAAGCCTACAGTATCTCCAAGGAGAAAGCTTTGACCATTTGGAAGCTTTCCCAATCTATGAGATGTATCAAGAGTGGCGAACAGCATGTCCTCAACATATACGTGCTTGCTGTTTTCCTCGGCTTCATCGTGATCCATAAGCGCGTTAACAAGTGTCGATTTACCAGCATTTGTGTAACCCACAAGGGCTATCATCGGAAGCTGTGAAGATAATCTTTTTCTTCGCTTGACCTCTCTCACACCTTCAGCCTCTTTCAACTGCTTTTCAATACTATGGATCTCCCGGAGGATATGTCGTCTGTCAGTTTCAAGTTTTTGTTCTCCTGGGCCTCTTGTTCCTATTCCGGCGCCCTCCCTCGAAAGATAATCCCTGAAGCCAATTAGTCTGGGCAATCTGTACTTGAGTTGTGCCAGCTTGACCTGCAGTTTCCCCTCTTTGGATGATGCTCTCAGGGCAAAAATATCAAGTATCAGATTTGTCCTGTCGACTATCTTTCTGTCGATAATTTCCTCAAGATTTCTTAATTGTGCTCCTGACAACTCATCATTGAATACAACAGTATCTACCTCAAGCTGCTCGCAGTGCTCCCTGATTTCCTCTGCTTTGCCCTTGCCAATAAAATAGGCTGCATTGAGTCGATCTTTCCTTTGGATTATTCTAGCAACAACAGTACCACCGGCTGCCTCTACAAGCTCAGCCAGTTCATCCAGGGAGTCCTCGATGTCGATTTGATCGTCATCCAGCTCTACTCCGGCTATCAATACTTTCTCATTTTTATTCTCCATATTATACACCTCAGTTTTATAGGTAATAGTATAGCATTTTTCAGCGGTTCTTTCCATATAATTAAAGGCTTTCAAGTTGTCACTGTATTGTAATCTGCTCGATATTAACAATAAAAGTCGATTGTGGTATAATATTCTGGACTTCTATAGTCGTCAATTCAAGGAGGATGGTTATGACTACTGAAAATAGAAAGAGAAAAACCAAAAGGAGATTCACAGTCGGCAAGTTCGTTAAAATACTTATAATTATGATCCTGATGGCCGGCATAATGGCTGGAGGTGCAATTGGAACTGCCGTTTTGGCTATAATGGAGGATGCTCCGGAGATAGATCCTACTACAATAATGTCAAACCTCGACCAGACGTCGAGTATATACGACATGAACGGAAATCTAATAGAAAAGATCCTAGCTGAAGAGCTTAGGACCATAGTCAGCATAAAGGAGATGCCAAAGCATCTTTTGGATGCCTTTATCGCTATAGAGGATGAGAGATTCGAGTCCCATCCCGGGGTGGACATCGAGGGGATAGCCGGTGCGCTACTTGATAATTTCAGGTCGGGAGGCATGCGGGGAGCCAGCACTATAACACAGCAGCTGGTAAAAAATGTATACCTGACAAACGAAGTTAAGCTTACAAGAAAAATCACTGAGGCTTACCTTGCTTTAAAAATGGAGACTATTCTATCCAAGGACCAGATACTTGAGGCATATCTTAACAGGAATTACTTTGGTCAGAATGCTTACGGAGTTCAAGAGGCATCAAGAACATATTTCTCTAAGGATGTCAAGGATCTTACTATTGCTGAATCGGCAATGCTTGCAGGTATAGTAAAAAGCACAACGCAATTTCAGCCTTATTACAGGGTGAAACCTGAGGATTTTGACCCGGCTAAGCATTTCGAGGTCGGACAAATAGAAGTTCTCGGTGAGAAGTTTATAGCCGTTTACAATGAG
>DAIPJA010000270.1:0-1861 GCA_036770525.1 Gudongella sp.
GCTGGAGACGAAATAACTGTTATTACAAAGACCAAGGAAAAATTCCGCGGTGTTGTATTAGGAGCAGTTCAAAAGGAGCAATCGATCAATCTTGTTACTCATGCAAATGAGATAATTAAGCTAAAGATCGAATCCATTAAACAATTCAGGATCATGAGTAAATACGGAAAATTTTTCAGTTAGGTGTTGATCATATGGCTTCGGTAAGAGAATCGAGTACCAGAAAGGCTGTAGCTCTTATATCATTGGTATTTTTGGTCTTATTTCTTATAAATGTATTACCCGGACTGTTGATTGGCAAGGTAGAAACAGTATTGCCTGTATATGATGAATACAAAGTAGTAATCACAGGCCAAGGCTTGATGATACGTGACGAAAAAGTTTATGAGAATCCATACAATGGAGAAGTCTTCAGAGTTGCTCTTGAGGGCGAAAGGGTGCCTTTTGGTTCTGAAGTAGCAAATGTATTATCAGGGGTAGATTTGACTGGCCTAAAAAATGAACTTATGGAAATTGAGAAGAGTCTTGAACTGCTTCAAACAGGAAATGCAGAAGATTATTCAGACACTCTCTCCAGACTCCAATTAGCTGTTTCAATCGATGATTATTATACTGCCCACAATTTAAAGGGAGATTTAGGGAAGCAGCTGGGATTCTTAGTGGAGAATCAACGAAGCAGCACTGAGGATATCGCTAATAAAATTAATGAACTTGAGCAGGAGCGAGATATCCTGAAAAGTGACATTGAAAAAAACGTCAAGAGAATCTACAGTTCTCACTCCGGAATTGTATCTTTCGAGATGGATGGGTACGAAGAAATGTTGGATCCCAATGACCTCGAAAATTTTGAGTCTGAATATTTTGATGCTCCTATTTCTGATGACAATAGAAAAGCAGCATTTAAGATCGTTGATGGTTTCGAATGGATCCTAGCAGTAAAGTCTGACTTAGACACTCTTGAGATAGGCAATACCTATGAAGTGATTATAAGGGTCAATCCAGATAAGGTATATTCATTGAAGGCTCCACTGATTAAAGTCAAGGAGGAAAGTACGGGAGCACTCTATTTTTTCAAATCCAACATACTGCTGGAAGAACTATATGAGGTAAGACATGCACATGTTGATATAGTGAAACTGAAAGTAGATTCTTTAAGGATTCCCAAAGAGATCGTACGGGACAATGAAGGAAAGACAGGAGTATTTATTAAGGAATTTTATGGTGTTGTTCGATTCAGACTTATTAAAATAGTAGGAGAAGATGAAAATTTTATCTTCGTAGAACCTGGCGATTCATATGGATATATTGAGGATGAGGATGGCAAGAGATTTAAAACTATAAATATATATACAGAAGTTTTGCTGGACCCAGATAAGTTTTATGAGGGAGAAATAATCGATTAATGGGGGGATCAAAAATTAGCATCAGGGAGAATCTTGAATTAATTAATGAAAGAATTGCTGCTGCTTCTGCCAAGGCTGGTAGAAGAGATGATATACAGCTTATTGCAGTAACAAAAACAATCGATCTGGAGAGAATAAGAGAGGCGATCGAAGCAGGTGCAACTGATATTGGTGAGAATAAGGCCCAGGAGCTTTCTGATAAAATGAACTCACTTGGTACTACTGCAAGATACCACATGATCGGACATCTTCAAACCAATAAGGTGAAGTACATAGCAGATAGTGTCCATTTGATCCATTCACTTGACAGATTATCACTTGCAGAGGAAATCAATAAAAGGGCAAAAAAAATTGGAAGGGTCATTGATGTTCTTATACAGGTAAATGTTTCAGGAGAGGATACTAAGTTTGGGATTTCACCTTCGGAAGCAATACCATTTATTGAGTCTATTCTGAAT
>DAIPJA010000076.1:0-9429 GCA_036770525.1 Gudongella sp.
GATGCACAAATACAATACCTTAAGGGAGTGGGTCCAAAAAGGGCGTCAATATTAAGAAAAATGGGGATAATGACTTTAGGGGACTTACTTTTTCATCTACCCAGAGCATATGAAGATCGAACTAAAACTATTAAGATTCAAGATGGGGTTATTGGTGAAAAACAAACCTTTGTACTTGAAGTTACAGGGAGCCCAACTGTGTCAAGGCCAAGAAGAGGTTTATCCATACTTCAGGTACCTGTCAGAGATAGTACTGGTGAAGCAGTAATGGTTTGGTTTAATCAGGATTATCTTAAAAAGACGTTCTGTCCAGGTCAGGTTTATATAGTATATGGGAAACTTTCTTCCAACCGATACCAGATTCAAATCCAGAATCCTGATTTTAAGCTGTGGAGTCCTGACCACGTAGGATCGGTTACGCCTGTTTATCCTCTGACAGATGGGATCAGCAATAATGAAATGAAGAAAATTGTAGCTCAAGCTCTAAGTGAGATCAATAACGATATCAAATCAGTTGTTCCTACAACATATAGTCTTAAAAGAAAATTACCCTCTAAATTAGATTCCTTGATTGGGGTACACTTCCCAAAGGATTTGAGCCATGCGGAAATATCCCGGAAGGCACTTGCATACGAGGAGCTTCTATTGCTCCAAATAGGCTTATTATGGTTTAAAAATAAGAGTGGGGCAGAGTTAGAGGGTATTAAATTCAAGGATGTGAGAGAGCTTAAAAAATTCATAAGTGATCTACCTTATAAACTCACTGCTGCACAAATAAGAGTACTTCAGGAAATCATAAGTGACATGACATCAAATAAGCGTATGAATAGACTGGTGCAGGGAGACGTAGGCTCTGGAAAGACTGTTGTCAGTGCTGCGGCAATGGTATTGGCAGTTTTAAATGGATACCAGGCAACGATGATGGCTCCAACAGAAATATTGGCTGATCAGCATTTTGAAACATTAAAAGATTTATTGAAAACCATGCCCATAAGGATAGGCTTATTAAAGGGCAGCATGAGTTTGAAATCAAGGGAATCGATTTTGAATGAGATATCTAACGGCAAATTAGATATCGTCATAGGTACACACGCTCTAATCCAGGATTCTGTAAAGTTTAAACGTTTGGGTCTAGCGATTACTGACGAGCAGCACAGGTTTGGAGTAAAACAAAGGATAGATCTATCGGGGAAGGGCGATTTGCCTGACATGCTGATAATGACTGCCACACCGATACCAAGGACGCTTGCACTTATCCTGTATGGAGATCTTGATATATCAATCATTGATGAATTGCCACCAGGCAGGAAACAGATTGAGACCTATGCTGTTGGCTCTGACATGGAGGACAGGGTATTCTCATTCATAAAAAAACAAATAATTGAAGGTAGACAGGCATATGTTGTCTGCCCGCTTATCGAGGAGCAGGAGAAGCTGGACTTGTTATCTGCTGAGAAGACCTATGAACGTTTAACTACTGATATTTTTCCAGATTTCAGCATTGGTTTGATACATGGAAGGATGAGCCAGGCTGAAAAAGATGCATCTATGAGGTCATTTAAGACAGGTGAAATGAATATCCTTGTTTCCACAACTGTCATAGAGGTTGGTGTAAACGTTCCAAATGCTAGCATAATGCTGATCCTGAATGCTGAAAGATTTGGGTTGGCTCAACTTCATCAACTGAGGGGCAGAATAGGAAGAGGAGAGTACAAATCCTATTGCATACTTATTAACGACAGTAGTAATCCAACTGCCCGTGAAAGGATGAGAATTCTTCAATCTACCTCTGATGGTTTTAAAATATCTGAGAAGGACCTTGAACTTCGAGGCCCGGGTGAATTCTTCGGAACAAAGCAGCATGGCCTCCCACAATTAAAAGCTGCAAATTTATTCAAGGACATGGATGTACTTAAAACAGCCCAAGAAGATGCTATTCAGATAATTAGTCAGGATCCTGAGCTTCTGAGCGAAGAAAATGCTGTAATTAAGGGATATATAGAAAACATATTCAGAAAACTTCAGGAGGAAATTATCCTCAATTAGGTTTAAATAAGCAATTGACTGTGATAATATAATCTAAAGGAAGTGTGAGTTGAGTTGAGAGTGATTTCAGGAGAAAAAAAAGGACATAGACTTATTGCCCCAAAGGGAAGAGACGTCCGACCAACCGAAGATAGGGTCAAAGAATCACTTTTTAATATAATATCACCAATCTCATCCGACGCTGTTATTCTTGACCTGTTTGCAGGGACAGGAGGGATCGGCATCGAATTTTTGAGCAGAGGAGCTGCATTTACATACTTTGTTGACAGAGGTAGCGAAAGTATCTCTGCAATTAGGAAAAACCTGGAGCATACAAAATTCCTGGACAAAAGTGAGGTAATCGTTCTTGATGCCAGGGTGGCCATTAAAAGATTTGCAGCAAAAGAGACTAAGTTCGATTATATTTACATTGACCCTCCTTACAATCAGGTAGATCTTTTTCACGATGTTCTGCAATTGATATCTGATAATGGATTATTAAAGGTAAATGGTCTGGCCATAGTGGAGCATGATAAAAAGCTGACACTGAAGGATGCTTATGGTGATATCACAAAATTTGATGAAAGAAGCTATGGAAGCAAGCTGATGACATATTATAAACCGGAAGAGGTGCAGTAATGAAGGTAATCTACCCTGGCAGCTTTGACCCAGTGACCAATGGTCATTTGGATATTATTACGAGATGTTCTGAAAAATTTGATGAGGTCATAATTTCTGTTTTGAACAACAACAAGAAAAATAGCATATTTACAGTGGAAGAGAGAATAGAGCTGATAAAAGAATCTACCAAGCATTTGGGAAATATCCAGGTCGATTCCTTCTCTGGGTTGCTGACAGAATACGCTAAGCGGAAGAATTGCAGCACAATTGTAAGGGGCCTCAGGGCAGTGTCAGATTTTGAATATGAGATGCAAATGGCTCTTGTGAATAGAAAGCTCTACCCTCAGCTGGAAACTATATTCATGGTGTCTTCATCAAAGGTTTCATTCTTAAGCTCAAGTGTAGTAAAGGAGATAGCTTCATTAAAAGGTGAAATATCCTGCTTTGTACCTGAAATAGTAGAAGCTGCACTGATAGAAAAATTCAAAGGAGGTCCTCGTTAATGGATTTACTTAATCTGATCGACGAAATAGAAGACATAGTTGAAGCTGGAACATCAGTACCACTTACAAGCAGAGTAATGGTAAATCGTGATGAGCTATTGGATATAATCAAGGAAATAAGGATAAAGCTTCCTGATGAGATAAAGCAAGCTTCATGGATCAAGGAGGAAAGACAAAGGATACTTGATGAGGCTCAAAAAAGTGCAAGTTCTATGCTTAACGAGGCAGAGACAAGGCTGGAAGAGCTAGTCGACAACGAGGAAATTGTAAGACAGGCAAAGGAAAGAGCTGAGGAGATAATTCGCAAAGCAGAGCTTAGTTCTGAGGAAATAAGAAATGGGGCTCTTGAATATGCTGATGAACTTCTTTATGACACCCAGGAACAATTTAAAGAAATAATACAAGTACTTAATGAGAATCGGAGAGAACTTAGAGTCAGAGAGTAAAGGACAAGGCCATACATGGCTTTGTTTTTTTATGTTGGCTACCAAGAAAAATATCGGGAATCTTTATTATTTCCTTAATACATATGGTGATACAAGATAATCCATCCCATAGGTATTTGCTGAACCTCTTAGCCCTAGATAGTACAAATCTGTGGCTAAAACCTCTTTTTCAAGCATAGCTTTAGAAGTTTCTGATAAACCGGAGTAAGCATCAGAGAACTTTGTTATGATCTTCAAATCTGAGTTTTTCTTGATCTCATTTATGATTTCGAAACCCTTATAGTTGCTTGCCAACACACGAATGTACTCAGGTTTACTAGTTAAAGCATGTTTTATTGAGTCTGCTTTTAAATCTGTCAGTATATGGACCAGAAGTCTCCTGATTCTTGTTCCCGGGTATCTCTTGGTAGTAGTTCTCTCAACCAGATTTTCAGCTGTTGTTACTTCTGAGGATATCCTTTTAAGTCTGTTTTCCAGTCCTGTTTCCATATCCATATATAAAGAAAGCTCTTCAGCTGACTTTAGTCTCAGGACATATTTTATGGTCTCAGAATAGTTATCCAAATAGTTAAAGGTTTTGTACTCTGAGAAGAATTTTACTAGCAAGCTATAGCTAATTTCCGGAAGGAGATCTTCTACCCCAGAAAAGTCATTACTTAAAAGCAACTGTCTTATGGCAGTTGCAGACGCAATTCCCAAATTTGTTGAAATATCCTTATAGCCATGGCCTTTTCTCATAAAAGTAACTGGTCTTATGGATGATTTCAGCCTTATCAATGCTTTCAGATACTCGATCCCAAGTATATTGTTTGGTTTGGAAATGGTTTCCTCTATGAGCTTTTGATCATGACCCATTTTACCTAGGATTTCTGATACAGCAAGGCTTCTTGCTGAAGAGAAGGATAAACCAGATGAAAGATTTTTCTTTAATATGGTTGAGAAGTCTTCAGATTCTGTAACTAACAATTTTGCAATTGGTTCCAGAATGTCTACTTTCCCTTCTTCGCTTCCAAATGCCAAATGGCTCACCGAATTAGTAGCATCAAGAAGTCTGACTGCACCATATGAAAAAATTTCAGCTGATTGAGTTGAAAACACAAAAGGCAGCTCCAGCACTAAATCAACACCGGAATCAATAGCCATTCTGGCCCTTGTCCATTTATCGACTATTGCAGGTTCGCCTCTTTGTACGAAGGAACCACTCATAATACAAACGGATCTATCTGCCTCGCTAAGTCTGAGAGACTCCATAAGGTGAAGTCTATGACCCATATGAAAAGGATTGTATTCGGTTATTAGTCCTACAGTTCTCATACTTACCTCCTGAGTATCTTATGTAAATATGATACCATCAAAAAATTCCTTAAGCAAACAGAGTATTATGAGATTCAGTTTTACCTAACTACCATTTAATCTGTTGATTTTTTAACAGATATAATATAATATTGATATAGAAAAAACCTAAGGAGGTCACCAGATGAAAATTTTAGTAATCAATTGTGGCAGCTCTTCTTTAAAGTATCAATTGATAGATATGAACGGAGAAGAAGTACTTGCTAAAGGTCTTGTTGAAAGGATAGGTATAGAGGGGTCCAGGATAAAGCATGATACTACAGGCAAGGAAAGAGTAACCATCGAAGAACCTATGAAGGATCACAAGAGAGCTCTCGAGCTTGTTCTTGCAGCAATAGTTGACAAGAATCATGGCGCTGTAGCGTCAATGGATGAAATCAGTGCTGTTGGACACAGAGTGGTTCATGGCGGAGAAGATTTCGCATCATCTGTGATTATTGATGATGCCGTCATGGATGCTTTGAACAGAAATATCGAGTTGGCACCTCTTCACAATCCACCAAACATAATGGGTATAGAGGCCTGCAAAGAACTTATGCCCAGCGTACCAATGGTAGGAGTTTTTGATACTGCATTCCATCAAACTATACCAGCTGAAAATTACATTTATGCGATCCCATACGAATACTATGAGAAATACAAGATCAGAAGATATGGTTTCCACGGAACTTCGCACAAATATGTTTCTATGAGGGCAGCAGAGATTCTTGGAAAGGACATAAAGGATCTAAATATAGTCACATGTCATCTTGGAAACGGTTCAAGTGTAACTGCAGTTCAGGGAGGAAAATCAATTGACACTTCAATGGGATTCACACCTCTTGAAGGGTTAGCTATGGGAACAAGATCAGGAGATATTGACCCTGCGATCATACCATTTATAATGGATAAGGAAGGACTGTCATTTGAGGAAGTAAATGATATGCTCAACAAGAAGTCCGGTGTTTTAGGAATATCTGGTATCAGCAGTGACTTCAGAGATCTTGAGATCGCAGCTGAGGAAGGCAATAAAAGAGCTGAACTGGCATTGAAAGTATTTACCAACAGGGTTACCAAGTACATAGCTGCATATGCAGCACAAATGTGCAGGATAGATGTTCTTGTATTCACTGCTGGAATCGGCGAAAATTCAGGTCTGATAAGAGAAATGGTTTGCGAAGGCCTTGAGTGTATGAATATCATGATCGATAAAGAGTTAAACAACACAAGAGGTCAGGAAGCAATTGTCAGCAGAAACCTTGCAAGTGCTACTATAATGGTCATTCCAACAAATGAAGAGCTAATGATTGCAAGAGATACACTTGAGCTGGTGAGCAGTAGATAATTGTTGACAAAGCCATTTGACGTATATATAATAGTAGTGTTAGTCTAAGAGGTGACATAGATGCTTGTTGATTTATCTGCCTTCCTTCATAGTGGCGAAGCGGCTCTCGAAATTTCCTTTGAGCTTGATGAGAGTACTTTGCCAAACAAATACGAATACCCTGTAAAATATCCAATTATTTTAAACATAGACCTTTACAAGGTTGACGGGGAATATTTAATAAATGTAGAAGGTAACTATGGTTATGAAGCCGAATGTGACCGTTGTCTGAAGCTCGTAAATAAAGTCATAGAGTTTAAAGCATCAGGAGGACTGACTGAAAAAAAAGGGAACACTGATGAGGGTGAGGATTCTGACGAGGTATTAAGCCTTAAAGATGATCAATTGGACCTCGAGGAGTATATTTGGAATCAAATAGTTAGTTCCCTGCCAATGAAATTTATCTGCAGTGAAAGCTGCAAAGGTTTGTGTCCAAAGTGCGGGAAAAATCTAAACGATGGCGACTGTGGCTGTGGAGGCAATACCGGAGATTTGAGATTTGAAAAGTTAAGGGAACTTTCGCTAAATGATTAAGGAGGTGTTTTAGATGGCGGTACCAAAAAGGAAAACTTCTAAGCAGAGAAGAGACAAGAGAAGAGCCTCTTCCTATAGACTAAATAAAACTACAGTTGTTGAATGTCCACAATGTCATGAGCCTAAACAACCCCATAGAGTTTGCAGGAGCTGTGGCTATTACAAGAGCAGAGAAGTTATTGTAGTCGAGTAAGAAGTAAAAGATAGTGATTAGCTTCACTATCTTTTTTTTATGTGCTAAAATGTATCTATGATTTCTACTTCTAAACAGTGGAGGGTGTTATGAGGATTATAGTAGATGGAATGGGAGGAGATCACGCTCCTATATCAACTGCAAAGGCTTCTGTGGAAGCTGTATCAAAATATGGCATAAGTATAACATTGACAGGACCAGCAGAGACACTTATCAAGGAATTGGAGAAGTATGAATATCCGGCTGGCAGCATAGAAATCCTTAATGCTCCTGATATAATAACTAATGATGAGGATCCTGCAATAGCTATTCGAAAAAAAAAGAACAGTTCAATGGTTGTAGGTTTGAAGGCACTTGCGGATGGTGAGGGAGATGGATTCATATCTGCAGGTAATACTGGAGCTTTACTGGCTGGAGGTTTATTTATTGTCAAAAGGATCGAAGGAATAGACAGGGCTGCTCTTACAACGCTTTATCCAACTCTGAATGGAGTATCTATCCTTGTTGATGCTGGGGCAAATGTTGATTCAAAACCAGAGTACCTGAAGCAATTTGCAATTATGGGTTCAGCATATATGGAGCAAGTACTTTTGGTCACAAACCCTAAAGTTGGCTTGATAAATGTAGGCACAGAAAGCTCCAAGGGAAATCAACTGACCAAGGAGACATATAATCTTCTTCAGAATACTGAACTGAACTTTATTGGAAATATTGAAGGCAGAGATATGCCCTATGGCATAGCGGATGTCATGGTTTGTGACGGGTTTGTGGGTAATATCGCATTGAAGCTTACGGAAGGAATGGCCTCTTCAATTTTTCAATTGTTGAAGGAATCCTTTACTGCTGATACCAAATCAAAGCTGGGTGCGCTTCTTTTACGGAATCAACTCAAGGAAATGAAAAAGAGACTTGACTACAGAGAGTACGGAGGAGCACCATTGTTAGGTACTAAAATGCCTGTGGTAAAGGCTCATGGCAGCTCTGACTGGTATGCTTTCATGAACGGCATTGGACAGTTGAAAAAGTTTATTGAAAATGATGTTATTACACTTATAGAAAACAATATTAAAAAAATGGAGGAAAATAATGCTGACAGAGAGAATAATAAAATTAATAGCTGAACAGTTTAATGTAGATAAAGATAGCATATCACTTGAGACTTCTTTCAAGGATGATCTGAATGCTGACTCACTGGATCTTGTAGAACTTATCATGGCACTTGAGGATGAGTTTGGCTTAGAGGTTGAGGATGAGGAAGTTGAAAATATAAAAACTGTTGGTGATGCAAAGGAATATATAAAAAGAAACATACAGTAATCGATGAGGTGATGGGGTATGGATGGAACGTTGTCTTCAAGGCTTAATAAATTGCAGGGAAATCTGGAATATGGTTTCAAGGATATCGAACTATTGGAAACTGCATTGACTCATAGTTCTTATGCCAATGAAAACGGCCTCCACCCCAGTAAAAGCAATCAAAGGCTTGAATTCTTAGGTGATACTGTAATCAATCTCGTCGTAAGTGAATATCTATATAATAAATATCCATTCTATCCGGAGGGAGAGCTGACTAAAATTAGAGCCAAGGTTGTATGTGAATCTTCCTTGGCTTTAGCTGCAAGAAAAATTAAATTGGGAGAATTCCTTCTACTTGGGAAGGGAGAAGAAGCCACTGGTGGACGAACTAGAGATTCAATACTGGCTGATGCTAGTGAAGCCATTGCAGGAGCGGTATTTCTTGACAGTGACTACGATACAGCAAAGAGATTCTTGGTTTCAAGGTTTGAAACTGATATTGTAAGAGCTGTAGCAAAAGGAAATTTATTTATCGATTATAAGACACAGCTCCAGGAGAAACTCCAAAAAATAACTAAAGAGAAGCTAAGCTATGCAGTAGTTAGGGAGGAAGGGCCAGATCACAATAAAATATTTTATGTTGACGTATTTCTTGGGTCTGATGTTATTGGCTCAGGATTTGGAAGAAACAAAAAGGAAGCTGAACAGCTGTCTGCGAAAGAAGCCCTTATCCTGATGGGTGAAGATTATGACTAGACACTACATAATACCGGTATTTGTACCTCACTATGGATGTCCCCATGACTGTGTCTTCTGTAATCAAAATAAAATTACCGGTCTGGAAACGGATGTTACAGAATCACAGGTCAAGACTACAATTGATGGATATCTGGCTACATTTAAAGAGAACTCTTTTATCGAAGTGGCATTCTATGGGGGCAGCTTCACTGCCATCGACTTTGAAACTCAGAAGAGACTTCTTGGAATACCTAGGAGGTATAAAGAAGAAGGAAAAATCAATGGGATTAGGCTATCCACACGACCTGATGCGATAGATATTGATATCCTTTCTATGCTTAAAGAAAATCTCGTAGA
>DAIPJA010000077.1:0-9392 GCA_036770525.1 Gudongella sp.
TGACATAGTCAACAGCGCTCTTATAGTCTACCCACATCAGTACGGGGTCCTTCAGTACAGTGCTGATGGAGGATTTGAATACAGCAAGCAGAGAGTGGATGTTGAAACATGGGCAAAAGAGCAAAAAAAGGAGGATCCTAACCTGCTTGGCTTTAGCAGTTACGCAGAGGAAACCTTTGGCAGGAGACCATATATCATCGCCAGGGAGGAGCTTGAGCTCCTTGGAATATATACTGAGTTTGAGATAGAGGAAATGGCATTGATGGTAAGGGACCTTAATCTGAGACAGTTTGAGGGAACAGTATACCCCATAAAAAAGGACCTTCTTGAAGCCCCGATATATAAGCTGTTCATAAAGACCAAATCAGAATACCTTTACGACTTCGTCTACAGCATAGTCCACAGCGTAGATATGGATTCAACAAAGCTCAAGCTGGGGACAGAGTAATGAAGCTGGTTTTTATTTCAGTCTCATTAGGGTAAGAAGTAAGGAGACTATTATCAGGAGGAATACAGATGATGCACAAATATAGAGGCAAGCTTTCACTATTATTGATCATACTAATAATGCTTGCAGCATTCACCGGATGCAGCACGGCTGTTCAGGAACCGGAAACGATAGAGGTGGAGCTGCCGCAGCTTGAGGAAGCAGAACAGTCTGAGGAGCCCTCGGAGTCCACTGAGGAGACTGTGGAGATTGACGAGGACGGCTATTATACCTCGGCTGAGGATGTGGCACTTTACCTTCACACCTATGGCAGGCTTCCCGACAACTACATTACCAAGTCCGAGGCTTCAAAGCTTGGATGGGATCCTCAAAAGGGGAATCTATGGAATGTTACGGATAAAATGAGCATAGGCGGGGACAGATTCGGCAACAGGGAAAAGCTGCTTCCTGAGGAGGACGGCAGGATCTACTTTGAGTGCGACATAAACTACGAGGGAGGCTACAGAGGCAGCGAAAGGCTTGTGTACTCCAATGATGGACTTATTTTTTACACTGAGGATCACTATGAATCCTTTGAGCAACTTTATTGAGGAGGCGGGGTATGAGGACTATTTTGCTGGATTTCAAAAAATTTCACCATAAAGAGACGTTCCACCCTTATATGAAGAAGAAGGTTCAGCTTCCCGAATACCATGGAAACAACCTCGATGCAATGTGGGATGCAATGAGCTATCTTAAGGAAGACCTAAGGCTTTGCATCTACAATTGGGAGGACCATGACGAAGCCGATACTGAAACCTACAGCAAGGCTGTAATCGCTGCGCTCAGAGAGCTTTCGGAGCACAACAGCCATATAAGGCTTGAGTTTATAACTATACGAAGATATTCATAAAGGATTGATCAAATGAAGTTAGTCTATATATCACTTGGATTTTTATCGATTTCAATAGGGGCAGTAGGTGCCTTTATACCTGTGCTTCCAACAACTCCGCTGCTTCTTCTGGGGTCATTTTTCCTTGCGAAGGGATCAGACAGGTTCAGCACGTGGTTCAGATCAACAAAGCTATACAAGAATAATCTTGAGGATTTTGAGAAAAAGCGATCCATGACACTAAAGACCAAAATATTGCTTTCAGCGTTGTCATCGTCAATGATATGGCTAAGCATTTTCACCGTTGAGAAGCCTTGGCTTAAGGTGATGCTTATAGCAATGGATGTTTTCAAGCACTATTACTTCATATTCAGGATAAAAACGGAGAAGGGGGATGATTGACATGAGTAAAGCAGGCTTTAAAGTGAGTTTACCTTTGATCCAGGCTATGGAGCTTATCAAAGAAGGTCAAAATTCTGAGCTGGTACACGAGGAAATACTTGATATAGGTGATGGAAAGCTTACAGGAACCCTGATCTTTGAGAAATATTTCTTCAGATCAAGCAACAGGGCTGCTCTTATAGTTATTCTGGACAATCTTGAAGGGGTGACGGACTTGAGAGTAGTATCCACCGGAAGCTCCCAAGGGCTTGTCTTTAATTTTGATTGGGGTGCATCCAGTGACTTTGTCGAAAGCGTAAGATGGTCTCTCAAGGACTACATTGTTGGAGATGATAGATAATGAATGAGCAATTTAATGCCCTGAAAAAAAGAATAGCTGACAGCAATAATATTGTATTCCTGGGCGGGGCAGGGGTTTCAACCGAAAGCGGGATACCTGATTTTCGCTCAGCCAAGGGACTATACAGCTCTAAAGGGAGCAGGGGCTTCACACCTGAAGAGATGTTAAGCTACAGCTTTTTCAGAAACTATACAGATGAGTTTTTCAGCTACTATAAAAATAATCTTATTTACAGGGATGCGCTCCCGAACAAAGCTCACATAGCTCTTGCTAGGCTAGAGGAAATGGGAAAGCTTAAGGCTGTTATAACCCAGAACATCGACGGACTTCACCAGCTGGCAGGATCAAAAAACGTGCTTGAGCTTCACGGATCGATCCATAGAAACTACTGCGTAAGCTGTGGTGAGACCTACAGCCTGGAGCATGTCCTCGATGCAGAGGGTATTCCCAAGTGCCCGAAGTGCGGCGGAGTGGTCAGGCCTGATGTGGTGCTTTATGAAGAAGGCCTTGATATGGAGGTATTCGACAGAGCTATTGATTATATCAAGAAGGCTGAGATATTGATTATAGGTGGTACATCTCTAAATGTATACCCGGCCGCTGGTCTGGTGGACTACTACAGAGGCGATTGCCTTGTTTTGATGAATAAGACTGAGACAAGCTATGATCTTAAAGCAGACTTTGTGCTTAGAGAGCCTATTGGCACTGTTATGGAGGAGTTGACTAAAGAATGGAAGATAATGGATTGAGAGATCTGCTGGACAGGCTTTTTCTACAGGGGAGCCTGTCCAAAGCAATTATAAGCAATAGAAAAAGAAAGACTGAGGAAAGCCCTCTTAAGGTAACAATCAAGCCCTTTGATCAGAAGGGGACTACAAGGTTTCAGTTTGAGAGACACTACCAAAAAAAGGTGACCCACGAAAATCTGGATCCTGAGGATGCCATAGAACTGGCTGAGCAGCTTCTGCTCAATGACTTCAAGCAGGGAGATTTCAAGACTACCGATGGAGAATATCAGGTTTTGGTAAGTAAAAAAGGTGCTGCCAGGATCAAGGAGGTTTCTTCTAAAAAGCATTTGGTAGATCTTACCCACGACAGAAAAAAGAACTATATACTTCAGGATGGCGAACCTGTAGATTATCTCGTGCATCTTGGAGTAATGTCGCCAGAGGGCACAGTATACAAGAAAAAGTATGACAAATTCAGGCAGATCAACAGATTTCTTGAGCTTGTAGAGGATGTTGCGGATACCCTTAAGGATAATGGAACGATCAAAATAGTTGATTTTGGATGCGGAAAGAGCTATCTGACCTTTGCTCTTTATCATTATCTGTCTGTTATAAGGGGACTGGATATAAATATTATAGGTATGGATCTTAAGAAGGACGTGATCGATTTTTGCAACGATACCGCCGAAAAACTGGACTATGAAAAACTTAAGTTTATCTGTGGAGACATTGCCGACTATGTCCCTGGATCCGATATTGATATGGTTGTCACATTACATGCCTGCGACACTGCTACGGACATTGCTCTGGTAAAGGCAGCTCAATGGGGTGCAAGGGTCATTATGAGCGTTCCCTGCTGCCAGCATGAGCTGTTTTCGAAGATAAAAAATCCGGAGCTTAATGGCATGCTAAAGCACGGAATAATAAAGGAGAGATTAAGTTCTCTGGTGACAGACAGTATCAGGGGGAGTATACTTGAAATATTAGGCTACCAGGTGCAGATATTGGAGTTTGTTGATATGGAGCATACTCCAAAGAACATCATGATCAGAGCCGTAAGGACACATGAGGCCTACAGACCGGAAACTATCCTTGAATACAAGCAGCTGAAGAGTGAGTGGGGTCTGGAGAAGTTGTTTATTGAGAGCTATATGGGAGATTATTTCAAAGTTCAGGGGGAGGAAAGGTTTTGATGGAGAGAGAAACGATCATAGTCCTTGATTTTGGAGGTCAGTATAATCAGCTGATTGCCAGAAGAGTAAGGGAAATGAATGTGTACTGCGAGGTCCATCCTTATACCATCAGTCTTGATAAGCTTAAGGCTATGGATCCTAAGGGGATAATATTTACGGGCGGTCCCAACAGCGTGTATGAAAAAGGAGCGCCTTCTGTTGACAGGGAGCTGCTGGAATCAGGAATTCCTATCCTTGGGATATGCTACGGAGCTCAGCTTATATCATATATACTTGGAGGGAATGTTGAGGCTGCGTCTGCAAGGGAATATGGAAAGGTCAAGCTGGAGGTAGTGGATCCCGAGTCCAGGCTTATGACTGGAGTCAAAAAGGAATCAACCTGCTGGATGAGTCACACTGACTACGTCCAGAAAATGCCGGAGGACTTTAAGGCTACAGCAGTCACAAAGACATGCCCGACAGCAGCATTTGAGAACGAAGAGATGAAGCTTTATGGAGTACAGTTTCACCCTGAGGTTCTTCATTCTGAAGAAGGAAACAAGATACTTTCAAACTTCGTATTCAACGTGGTCGGATGTAAGGGCGACTGGAAAATGGATGAGTTTGTTGAGGAGTCCATTAAGAAGCTTCAGGAGAAAATAGGAGATAAGAAGATACTTTGTGCACTTTCAGGAGGGGTCGATTCCTCAGTTGCAGCTGTACTTATCGGAAAGGCAGTAGGAAAGCAGTTGACCTGCATATTCGTGGATCATGGCTTGATGCGTAAGGATGAAGGGGATCAGGTCGAGGAGATATTCTCAAAGGATTACGATCTGAATTTTATACGGGTCAATGCGCAGCAGAGATTCTACGACAAGCTTGCAGGAGTAACAGACCCTGAAACCAAGAGAAAAATAATCGGGGAAGAATTCATCCGTGTATTCGAGGAGGAAGCTAAAAAGATCGGGTCGGTTGACTTCCTTGTACAGGGTACTATTTATCCCGATGTAATCGAAAGCGGCCTGGGAGATTCAGCAGTTATAAAGAGCCATCACAATGTTGGAGGCCTTCCGGATTACGTCGACTTTAAGGAGATCATCGAGCCACTAAGGGATCTTTTCAAGGATGAGGTGCGGAAAGTTGGCTTAGAGCTTGGACTTCCAAAGGAGCTAGTCTTCAGACAGCCATTCCCGGGGCCTGGGCTTGCTGTAAGGATAATTGGAGAGGTAACCGAGGAGAGAGTCAAGATACTTCAGGCAGCAGATGCTATATTCAGGGAGGAAATTGCAGCTGCAGCTCTCGATACAGATATAAATCAGTATTTTGCAGTTCTTACAAACACTAAAAGCGTTGGAGTTATGGGAGATGGAAGGACCTACGACTTTACCCTGGCACTTAGAGCAGTAACAACCATAGACTTCATGACTGCAGAATTTGCACAGATACCTTGGAATATCCTCGGACACATCTCAAGCAGGATCGTAAACGAAGTAAGGCACATAAACAGAGTAGTATACGATATAACCAATAAACCCCCGGCTACTATCGAGTGGGAATAAAAAAAGGACTGTGAGTCCTTTTTTTATTCCCATTCACGGTAGATCATGGACTCAAGCTTCGACAAATTGGCTCGCTTTCATCTCCTGATCCTCGCCGAAGGGCTACCATCAGTTCTGGATCACATATGATCCAATCGCTGTGGTAGTCGTAAAAATATGACTGAAGATCATATTTTTATTCCCATTCATTGATCAGAATATATCACAGTCTGATTCCTGCCGCGTTCCTTCGCCTGATACATTGCACTGTCCGCAAAGTTCAAAAGCTCATCCAGTTTTTCACATCTATCCTTCTCAAGCTCAGCTATACCAATGCTTATAGTTACCCGGAGCTCATTATCCTGACAATTGATCCTCAGGTCTTCAACAGCGGATCTCAATGATTCTGCCCTGTCATAAGCCTCTTCAGCTGTCGTGTTTATCATCGCAACAACAAATTCCTCTCCTCCAAAACGGCCAACTATGTCAGTTGAACGATATGTTGTCTTGATAATTTTTGCAAGTGTACTGAGAACAAGATCTCCGCAGGCATGTCCATAGGTATCGTTTATTGCCTTGAAATGGTCGATGTCCATCATAAGCATAGATAGCTTCTCTTCATACCTAAGCGCACGGTCAAGTATTTTGCTGGTTTCTTCCATGAAATACCTGCGGTTATTAAGCCCGGTCAGCTCATCAGTCTGTGCAAGCTCCCTCAGCTGAAGTTCCAGCTTCTCACTTAGGGTCACGTCCTCGACAGTAAGAAGTATGCCAGCCAATTCGTCTTTTCTTCCAATATCCTTTGTTGAGAACTCAATATAATATTGCTCATTGTCTGATGTTATGGTGTGAACACTGCGTTTCCTCGAGTAGATGCTGTTTAGGATCTCTTCGTGGTCCTTTAATACCAGCCCTAAATCCTCGTTTTTAAGCTTAACACCAAAAAGTGAGAAATATAGAATACTGGAAACATTGAAATCCCTTATTACATAATGCCTGTCCATAAGGATCAGACCCTCGTGGCTTTCCTCAAATACTCTTTCCCGGGCAAGCTGCTTCAGCCCTAAAAAATTATATCGTGAAAGGGCATAATTGATAAGCATTATGCATAAAGGCAGCACTATTGCCGAATAGTCTATTCCAAGCTTTCCCGGGTCGAAAATTATTAGAACAAGAGCTATGTAAGGAATAATCGATGCCGTGAACAGAAGCTCGAATTGCTTTCTTTCCTGGCTGGTTGTCTTTATAAGCTTTTGGTAATAGAAAGCTGTGCAAAGGATAAGGACTATTAGCGAATAAAACATTTGAGCATAGTACCAGGGTCCCTTATCCAATACAAGGAATGTAAAATCACCAAGTTTGTTTACTCCAATATTGGAATAAAATAACAGGTGCATGTCATTTGTAAGTCTCATAAAGAAGGTCATAACGGGGATAATAAAGACAATTATGCTGGTCTTACTCCATAAATGTTTGATTCGACCCGTATAAAGAAGGCTTACCATAAGCCAGAATCCCGGGAAGAATGGGATTCCAAAGTACTGGACCTGATTCCAGAACATCATGGAATCCATAGTCTCAGCATTTACCTCCAGCAGATAACCAAGCAGGTAGATATCCAGCGTTAGAGACAGTAACCCAAATGCCTTTGCAAAGGCGGATTTACCTCTTGAATATGAATAGACAAACATTATCGATAGAAATATTACACTTGAGAACAGATAAATACTTAAGATATTCCTGGCCATTCCTTGCTCCTCAATTATGGGATCGATTTTTTATTCATATAAAAACACAGGGGCTTCAGTTTTTGTTGCTGGATCCAGTGGTTTTGCGTATTCTGGACCTTTCCTTTAATATATTAACACGGCATATCTCTGATACTCAACAAAAAAATGATCAACATAATTAAAATTAACATTTATTCTCTGTATTGTTTTTATCAGTTGTGTTACAATATGTCCATTAATTGAGGAGGTAGACTATGAAACAGGATAAAATACTTGTGATCGATCTTGGGAGTACGAGAAATACCTACATAGCGAGGGAAATACGTGAGCTTGGAGTTTACACGGAAATTCACCCCCACGATATTTCTGCAGATGAGCTGTCTAAAATCACCAATGTAAAGGGGATCATCCTTAACGGTGGTGAAAACAGAGTAGTCGATGGAGTTCAAATAATGCCCTCAAAAGCTCTAATGGAAGCTGGTCTTCCTGTACTGTCAGTAGACCTTGATGGGAGCCTGCCATGGCCAAAGGAAGAGAGCCTAAGGATCCAAAGGATGAAGGAGTTTGTATTTGATACTTGTAAGACTGAACCAAACTGGAATATGGAGAACTTTATAACTGAGCAGGTGAACCTTATCCGTGAACAGGTTGGTGATGGCAAGGTTCTGTTAGCTCTGTCGGGAGGAGTGGATTCTTCTGTAGTGGCAGCTCTCCTTATTAAGGCGATCGGGAAGCAGTTGACCTGTGTTCATGTGAACCACGGACTGCTTAGAAAGGGAGAGCCGGAAGAGGTAGTAAGAGTATTCAGGGAAGAAATGGGAGCAAATCTTATCTACGTTGACGCTGTGGACCGCTTCCTGGATAGGCTTGAGGGAGTTGCGGATCCTGAGAGGAAGAGAATGATAATAGGCGAAGAATTTATCCGGGTATTCGAGGATGAGGCCGGGAAGCTGGAGGATGTAAAATTCCTTGCACAAGGTACTATTTATCCTGATATTATTGAGTCCGGAACAAAAACAGTAAAATCGGTCAAGAGCCATCACAATGTTGGAGGACTGCCTGAGGACCTTCAGTTCGAGCTGGTTGAACCTCTTAAAATGCTTTTCAAGGACGAGGTCAGGGAATGCGGCCTTGCTCTTGGTCTTCCAAAATCAATGGTATTCAGACAACCATTCCCCGGACCGGGTCTTGGCGTAAGGTGTATAGGTGCTATTACAAGAGACAGGCTTGAAGCAGTAAGGGAATCCGATGCAATACTAAGGGAAGAGTTTGCAATGGCTGGACTTGAGGGGAAGGTATGGCAATACTTTACGCTTGTTCCCGAGGTCAAGTCAGTAGGAGTAAGGGATCATAAAAGAAGCTTCGAGTGGCCTGTAGTAATCCGTGCAGTAAACACTGTAGACGCAATGACTGCGACGGTTGAAAGAGTACCATATGACGTACTTGAAATAATAACCCACAGGATAACCCATGAGGTTAAGGGTGTGAATAGAGTTCTTTATGATCTCACACCAAAACCAGTGGGGACAATCGAATGGGAGTAAAAATAGGACCTTTAGTCCTATTTTTACGACTATCACAGCGATTGGATCATTATATGATCCAGAGCTGATGGTAGCCCTTCGGCGAGGATCAGGAGATGAAAGCAAGCTTATAAGCGAAGCTTGAATCCATGATCTACCGCGAATGGGAGTAAAAAAATCCATAAAAGTATGCAGAATGCGACGATAGCTTTATCGTCGCATTTTAAGTTGCATCATGTATCGTAATCATATTCTATTGTATTTTGTCCCTCGTCCTTTACCACTTTTTTCAATTACATTTTTGGAGATTAGTTGATTAAGTATTCGAATTAGCTTGTCTTTACTAAATCCCGTTTTCTCTTCGATATCAATCCGAGATATAGATTTACCATCAGACAGCAATTGAAACACAATCTGCTCATCTTTCGTAAGAAAGTCAAAGTTCTCTTGAATCAGAGGTAGTATCAACTTTATAGAGTTTTCAAATATCTTAAATTCAGGTTTGATGAGATTTTCAGCATAAGAGTATTTAATTCTGCGTATTCCAGTTCCAAAAATTTCAATATACTTCAATCTAAAGAAGACATTGCCAATAATAGGATTTCTAAGTATATAAATATGTCCTGATAAATATTCTTCT
>DAIPJA010000271.1:0-1853 GCA_036770525.1 Gudongella sp.
GCTCTATGTCTGTTCCACAGAACTTTACCTCTATAACGTCCTCAACTGTGCCTCCCAGAGTTGATATTGCCTTTCCTGCAAGCTTGATCTCATCCATTGCGGATGGGCCTTTCATTGCAATAAACCAGCCTCCCGGTTTAACAAAGGGTATACAGTACTCACTCAGTGTATCAAGAGAGGCTACCGCTCTAGATATGCAAATATCGAAGGTCTCCCTGTACTCATGCTTCAAAGCCAATTCCTCAGCTCGTCCGTGAATTGCAGTTATCCCATTTAGACTAAGTTCTGCAATTACAAGGTTTAAGAAACTGATCCTCTTGTTGAGGCTGTCCATAAGAGTAACCTGGAGCTCCGGGTTCCAAATCTTTAGCGGGATACCCGGAAAACCTGCGCCTGTCCCTATGTCGATTATTTTCTTGCTGCCATCAAATACCCCTGTCAGCGTAGGGGAGAGGCTGTCAGCAAAATGCTTGATATCCATCTCATCGTTGTCCGTTATGGTAGTAAGGTTTATCCTTTGATTCCATTCAAGTATCATTTTCTTGTACTTCAGGAATGTCTTGAAATTTTCCTCGCTTAATCCTATCCCCATTTCCCCGGCTGTGCGCCTCAACACTTCGATGTTTGTCACCTTAAGTCTCACTCCTTCTGCGCTGTTCCAGATGGATCAGCAGAACATTGATATCAGCAGGGGTTACTCCGGATATCCTCGAGGCCTGACCCACTGAATCCGGTCTGATCTTCTCCAGCTTTTGCATGGCCTCATTACTCAGTCCCCTGACTGATCTGTATTCGACATCCTCTGGGATACTCTTGTTTTCAAGCTTCTTGAACTGCTCAATCTGAATCATTTGCTTCTTGATATACCCTTCATACTTGATCTCAGTTTCAACCAGAAGCCTTACCTCCTTGGGAAGGAGCTGCCTGCCATTATCGAAGGGAATTATCGAATCATAGGTAAGCTCAGGTCTTTTTATTAGATCATACAATGTCCAAGCAGTCTTTAAAGGTGTGGATCCCATACTTTCAAGTATTTTATTGGCCTCCTCGGTGGGAGTAACTATTATCTTCGATAGTCTTGTAAGCTCATCTCTCATAAGCTTTTCCTTCTCGAGCATTTTTTGATATCTTTTCTCACTTACCAGGCCAAGCTCGTAGCCTCTTTTTGTCAGTCTAAGATCAGCGTTGTCTTGTCTTAAAGTCAATCTGTATTCTGCCCTTGACGTCATCATTCTATAAGGCTCATCTGTACCTTTTGTTACAAGGTCATCTATCAAGACACCTATATAAGCCTCTGATCTGTCCAGAACAAAAGGCTCCAAGCCCTTTATATTGCAGGCGGCATTTATACCAGCAATCAAACCTTGAGCCGCAGCCTCCTCATATCCGGAGGATCCATTGATCTGACCGGCAAAGAAAAGGTTCTGAATATCCTTGTGCTCCAGCGTCCTTTTAAGTATCGTCGGATCGATTGAATCGTACTCTATGGCATAAGCTGTCCTCATGAATTTAACGTTCTCAAGGCCTTTTATCTTTTTGTACATTTCAACCTGAACTTCCTCCGGAAGTGATGAGCTGACACCTTGAACATACATCTCCTTAGTAGATAATCCCTCCGGCTCTATAAATACCTGATGCTTGGTTCTGTCTGCAAATCTGACGACCTTATCCTCTATGGAAGGGCAGTACCTTGGTCCAACGCCCTCTATATAGCCCGCAAACATAGGGGATCTGTCGAGATTGGCCCTAATGATATCATGGGTGGCCTCAGTCGTGTAGGTAAGATAGCAGGGCACCTGTTTTATATCAAAAACCTTGTCAGCGTTAAGAAACGAGAAGGGTACTACTTCATC
>DAIPJA010000272.1:0-1840 GCA_036770525.1 Gudongella sp.
AAACACCAGTGGCAGCGATGCTGTGCCGGTTCGATCCCGGCTCCGGGTACAGAAACGGAAGAAACTGAAATTACATCAGTTTCTTCTTTTTTTTTATTGTGTAAATCCTTAGGGTTCTGATATATCCATTCAAGAACTTTATTGAAAGAATTGGTTCGATAATTTTCACCATCAAAAACGATTTTTTCGGGAAACATCGAACCAATTAACCGTATTTTATGTTCAACTCTTCCTGAAGATAAAACCTCATCCATATTTCTTATCACATTAAATGCATACCCAAGCTTCTTCTCTACATCTATATTCTGAGGCATGAGGGAGGCTAAATGGCTGTTGATCTTTTCTTTCCTAGCCTCGATACTGTTTTGCAATCTTTGATGGACTGCAGGGCTTATGGCGTGATCACATAGCTGTATGTCAATGGATTCAAGCCTCTGGTCTTCAATAATTAAATCTCCCTTTAACTTCTTAATTTCTTTCACGATATCTGCCCTTTTCTCCTTTTTCAAATCATCCAGGATTTCTTCATATAGTGTCAGGACTGATTCTTTAGGTTTGAGCTGTCGTACGTATTCAATAAATTTACTGTTGGCTTTTGTTGCATTGAAATTGGATTTGTTGCAGTGTGGACATTTATAGTATCCATAGTATCCCCCATTACCTTTTGAGTAGCATGCTGTTAACATACCACCACATTTAGGACACGCTAAAAACTTCCTGAGATAAAAGTCAGGATCAGCTGCCCTGCAAAGCTTTGGGCTTTTCCTTTTACCGAAGTGGTTCTCCTGAACTTTCCAAAAAATATCTTCGTCGATAATTGCTTCATGTCTTCCGTCAGTCCAATAGGCTGGTTTATCCTCCCATGCCTTGACCAAGACTTTACCGATATTTACCTGATTCTTTAAAAGCTCAGGGAATGCCGATTTACCTATTTTAAGCCCTTGTCTATTGATCTCGTGTCTGACATACTCAATACTCTTTACCCCTTTTGCAAGCTCGTCAAATGCATATTTAAGTATATTGACTTGCTTCTCATCAGGTATTATTCTTCGATCCTTGTCCGAGTACTGAATATTAACATATCCTCTGGGGGCTTTATTAGTAAACTTGCCTGCAACTTGAGCCTCGTGAGTTCCCTCCCTAGTTCTTTTTGAGATCTTATCATTTTCTACCTCAGGAGATACCAGGTAGAAAGCTTTGACATACTTGTTATCTGGGACTGAGAAATCAAGTGGGTTTTCAGCAGAATTAACTTCAATTCCGAGCTTTGTGAAATAGTCTAGCTGACGCCAAGCTTCCTCTATATTACGGGAGAAACGATCCCATCTGGTAAAGAGAACAATATTTACGCCGTTCTTTTTATCCCTGCAGAACTGGACAAGTTCCTTCCACCTTGGTCTATTAAAGGTTTTCGCAGAGTGATCCTCTTCAACTTCTTTGACAACCTGATAATTATTCCTCTTGCAGAATTCTCTCAGATAACTCATCTGGTATGTCAGGCTATTACCCCTAGATTGTTCATCTGTGCTTACGCGCGCATACAGAACTGCGTTCTTCATTGGTATCATATTTTTTTCTTTCTTCAATTTCAAGGGCGATCCTAGCCCAATCAGTCAAAAGCGATATTAGCTGCCTTAGTTCATCATCTGTGATTCTTTCTTCATTATTTTGATCAAGAATTTTTTTACATCTTTCAAGCGATATCATCAAATAACAAAAAGAGCGTGAGGCTATGTTGGCAAACTCAACTGTGCCCCTTATTTCCATGTGGTGTCTATCACCTGCATGCAAAAAACGGTCAAATTGACCACCTGACGCCGGACTAAACTGACCACCCTGC
>DAIPJA010000078.1:0-9292 GCA_036770525.1 Gudongella sp.
GCTTCATCCGTCGTTATGATAAGATGCCTTGTAGATACAAAGGGATCTTTAATGACCACATCATTTTCACTGCTTCTTCCCAGGCTTAGAGTACCATTCAGCGAATAGGAATCCCGTACCCTGTATGGCAGGGAGTCCAATCTGTTAAGGAGCTTGAGATACGCCCCGGAATCTTCTGGATTGCCCTCCATAGCTCTGATGTCAAGGTATATCATCCTGATTATAACAAATATAAACATATAGATTATAATTACGAAAATGTACTTAAAAACAATCGACAATAAATCAAACATATCTTTTCACCCCCTCTAATGTTACCATAAAGCCATATTCAAGGGAAATATTTTAGATGCCTATTTTATTGGACACCGTATTTTGATATTATTATATTAGGAATAATTAGGGGGTGCCATATGAAAAAGCTAAAGAGATCGAGATCAAACAGATATATCATGGGTGTTTGCGGAGGACTTGGTGAGTACCTGAATATTGATGCCACTATCATAAGAATAATTTGGTTCATTTTAGCAATAACCTCCTTCGGTACTTTTGGACTCGCATATTTGATTTGCGGGATAGTGATCCCAGAGGATGATGGTTACATTGAATCAGGTACTCAGACGGCTAATAGTAAGGATAATGGAAGACTACTTATTGGCATTGCTTTAGTTTTGGTGGGAGGATTGATGCTGGCCAGGATACTATTCCCTTGGTTCTCGTATTCACTGAGGAAAATCGTTGAGCTTTGGCCTGCCCTTCTAATAGTACTTGGTGTCTATATATTGATAAATAAGAAGAGCAATTAGGAAATGTAAAAACTATGAAGATTACAAAAATATCAACTCAGAAGGACAGCTCAAGAATCAATCTATATGTAGATGACGAATTTTACCTTGGACTCCCTGCAGAGGCCATAATTGAATTTAAGCTGAAAAAGGATATGGAGCTGGATCCTGAAACTGCACAGCGTTTGAAGTGCTACGATGAGCTGCAGAGAGCCAAATCATCAGCCTACAGGTATTTATCCTACAGACAAAGAACTGTAAGGGAGATGATTGACTACCTTACTCGAAAGGGATTTGAACAGCAAAGCATATCTAATGTAATCGAGCTTCTTAAGGAGTCAGGATTCCTTAATGATGAGAGTTTTGCAAAGGCTTACATTGATGACAAGACCAGGCTCAACGATCTGGGCGCTTATAGGTTGAAAGCAGAGCTAAGAAAAAAGGGAATAGCCGAAGAGCTGATCAAAGAAACACTCTCAGATCTGGAACCGGATATTGAGCATTTAGTGGAACTTATACAGAGAAAATATTCGAGCAGCCTGACTGGTGATAAAAATTCCACTATGCGAAAGGCTGCAGGATTTCTTCAACGAAAGGGCTATGGTTATGAGGTCATAAAAAAAGTGCTCGAAAAGCTTGGATCCGAGGAGGAATAAAATGTTTTTTGTATATATACTAGAATGTTCAGATAAAAGCCTTTACACTGGCTATACTAACTCCCTGGAGGAAAGGCTGAAGCTTCACAACTCTGGCAAGGCGTCAAAATATACTCGTTCCAGACTCCCTGTTGAGATCATCTACTTCGAGGAGTATGACACCAAAAGCGAAGCCATGAGCAGGGAATGCGAAATAAAGGCATTAAATAGACCGGAAAAAATTAACCTGATAAATAGCCTGAAGCCTGGATCTTTTTGATCCAGGCTTCTATTATTTTTGTACTGAGGTCGTCTCTCTTTGCTCCCCGTTTGTATTTGAATTGGTTTTTGAAGTACTTCGTCTTCTTTTTTTCACAGGCTTGGCGATTATTCCGATGACCAGAGCAAAGAGCATCCCAACCAGGCCGGCTACTACTCCAATTACAGCCAGAAGCAGCACGGGAAGACTGCTCTCAGCGGTAAGTACATCGAGAACGGAATTCAGATTGTAAAGACCTATTAACAGTACTACAAATCCAGGCAGGTATTTCAGTACTCTGATTTTCTTAAATAAGAAATATGTCACAAGAGTTAGTGCCATAACACCAGCTGTAACTCCCACCATCAAGCTCGCATTGTCGAAGTATTCTGCTAGCTCCAATATTACTCTTTTGAATGTATTTATTAACGTTGTGACCTTATCCACTTCAACAGCCCCTTTATGATGAAACAATTCTAATTCAGTTCGATTTCTATTGCCCCTTGCTTCAGCATTTCATTCTTCCAGATATCCGGGTACCTGTCAGTCGACCATTCGGACATGACGACTGAAGAATCCGAAGGAAGCTCAACTCTGGCAAGAGGGACTTTATTGACGTCATACCCCTCTATCGAATATATTACAATATTGGAGCTTGTAATTACAACCAGAAAATCATTGTTGGGAGAAGAAAAGACATCCTGTACATCAGGAACCGCCAACCTTACTGCATCAAACGGTATGGATAACTCATCATAGCTAACCATTTCTCTCGGAGGAAATGCCTTAATATTGAATTCTCTGAACAGCTCCTCATCCTTATCCTTGAAATTTATCCTGCCCTTCAATGTCCAATATCCATTTCTCCTGGTCAATGCAAAATTTTCCTCATTTGGAGCGACCTGTTCGTCTATGGTTATAACCGACCTTGCGCCTTCATTAAATAAATTGATGGCTGTTTCTCCGATCAAATCAGATAGCTTTATCGGGTTTTTATCCTCCAGATTATCAACTGCATAGGTCTGAAGGGTCCTTCGATCCCCTCGGTCTCTGTCTATGCTTTCAACTGAGATATAATCGTTTCCCACAAATACAATGTTTTTTAGAATCGACGGCTCTATTTTTTCAAGAGCTGCTCCAAATGTGTTTATTTTTTCATCAAAGTTGAAGGTCAGGTCCTCCATGAACTTATCCTGCTTTTGAAGATTGAATAGAGGGGTTGCCTGTATCTCGTCGTTGATTATGCTGTTCTTAGTGATCCTTTCCTGTTCAATTATCCAAAATCCATTCTTTCTTGGCAGGAGTAAATGATCCATCCTGTAAATCTCCCCCAACTCCCGGTTCTTCATCTGGATCCAGTAGGTAAAATATTCCCATCTGGGAAGCTCATTGTCTTCGTCAAAGGACTGAACCTTAAAGCCAAGCAACACCCCTGAGTTAAGATTTTCAGGCTCTATACTCCCAAAGCTCTGCTGTACGCTCTCTTCAACGTCTATATATCTTAATACCTCCTCGAGACTTACTTTGGCAACCTTGCGCTCAAGTTTATAGAAGCCGTCTTCCTTGTAGATAAAGGCTGTCTTATCATCCAGCTGCAGAAGTTCACAGAAATACTGCTCCTGATTCAGCACTGTTATAACATTGATATATTCATTCTGGAGTCCAAGTGACAATGGACTGGTCTTATACTTATATATTAGATAGTCGGATGTCTTCACTCTTTTAATTTTATATGAAGGCTCCTTTGTATATTCACTTCCCAGGACTACTGCGTCAGTATGGAATAAAGCCTCTTTTCCTATATAATCTGATTCTTCATCAATTATACTGCTGCCAAGTCTGTAAAGTAATGAAGTAACTTCCCATTTACCCTCTACGGCAGATACATTTGCATCAGGGGCTACGATAAGGTCCTGAACCTGCCCTCCGGAGTCAGCGCAGGATGTAAGCAGTATTGCAGATATTAATAGCAGAAGCAGTTTCACAAGCTTCACTGGCTCCTCACCTCCTTAGGAAAACCTAAAATCACTTTCGTTCCTTTATTCGGCTCAGACTCGATATCGAAGATCCCATCATGAAGCTGCATGATCTCATCACAAATCGAGAGTCCAATCCCACTGTGCGACTTGCTGTTTTTTCCCTTATAAAACTTATCCTTTACATAGGGAAGCTCCTCATCAGGTATACCAGGACCATTGTCCTCTATCTCTATTCTTATATGACTGTTGTCCTCATAAGCCCGCAGTGAAACATCTCCCTCTCCTGTGAATTTAAATGCATTGTCCAAAATATTGATCAAAACCTGTTTTATTCGATTCTCATCCCCAATTATCGGAGGTATTGTATCTTCAATATCCACTTTGAAATTGATGTTGTTGTTTACTGCTCTTGGCATCATTTGGTATACAACCATTTTAACAGTATCCTTGATATCTACCGTATCCTTTGAGAGAGTTATCCTGCCTGAAGTAAATCGTGAGAAATCAAGCAGCTCCTCGACCATTTGTGTAAGTCTGTCGCTTTCAGTTTCAATAATTTCCAGACCATCTTCGAGAAGCTCCTTATCGGGCTCATCGCCTGATTTCAGCGTAATGGCCCACCCCTTTATAGATGTCAGGGGAGTTCTCAGTTCATGGGAGATCGAGGAGATAAAATCATTCTTAAGTGTTTCCTTCCTGACGATTTCTTCTGCCATATAATTCAATGTATGCGATAATCTGCCTATTTCATCCTCCACTCTAACCTGGCTTCTTACCTTGAACTGACCGTCAGCCATCTTTTCTGCTACCTCAGTTACCTCCTTCAGTGGCTTAGTTATTGAGTTGGCAATAAACACGCTGATAATACCTGATACCGCTACTACGACAGTGCCAAGTATCAAGAGGAACCTTGAAATATCCCTTATAACGTTGTTTGTAGCCTCGAGACTTGATATAAAACGTATCAGCCCTACAGTTTCATCCCTGTACAATAACGGCATTGAAACAGCCATGACAGGCTCGTCAGAATATGAGACACTCCCTGTCCATACTCCCTTCCCCTTTTCCAGTGCATCTTTGATGTCAATTGTCTGAAGAGGTTCAGTACCCGGTATGCCAAGTGAATCCAGAACTACTTCACCTGAAGTATTCAATATCTGTACCTGAGCCGTAGTATGCTGCCAGAATAAATCTATATCATCGATGAGTATCTCATCAAGATTTCTGTTCGCAAAATAGCGGGCATAAAAAGTTGTAGAGAATTCGATCTGACTTGTCAGAATATCCTCTACATTGTTATAGTAATGAGTTTTTATGCCATTTATAAGCAGTATTTCAAGAAATACCACTGTTACGAGAATGATAAGCATGAAGCTTCTTATCAGTCTTGACTTGATGCTTCTCTTCATATCTTTCTCCTAATCCTTCGACTTCCACCTGTACCCCACTCCCCATACAGTCTCAATGAATGAGGGTTGGCTGGAGTCCTCTTCTATCTTGGACCTCAGTCTTCTGATATTTACATCGACAATCTTTGAATCTCCTACGAAATCAACACCCCAAACATGGTTTAGTATCTCATCCCGTTTAAATGCTTTCCCCGGATTCTCAATAAAAAGCTTAGCAATCGAGAATTCAGTAGGGGTCAATTCGATCTCCTGGTCGTTTTTATAGAATTGTCTTGAATAAACATCTATCCGGAAAGGCTTAAACTCCATTGTTAAGCCGTTTCCTTCCTTTTCAGGTTCCAGCCTTCTTTCAAGGGATTTGAGCCTTAAGACAAGCTCTGTTGGATTGAAGGGCTTTGTCATATAATCGTCAGTACCATATTCCAGTCCCATTATTTTGTCTATATCCTGACTTTTTGCTGTAAGCATTATGATCCCAAGATGTGGATGTTCCGTCCTTAATCTCTTGCATACCTCAAAGCCGTCTATTCCTGGAAGCATTACATCAAGGACTACAATATCAAGCTTCTCTCTTGAAGCAATATCTAAGCCCTCTTCGCCGCTGCTGGCTTCCAGAACCTTATATCCGGCTCTGTCCAGGTTTATTTTGACAAATTTTCTTATGGACTCTTCATCCTCTACTATCATTACTGACCTTTCCATCATTCCACCCCTGTTCAATGATTATATTTATCCAGTGTATTGAAGCTGTAACCCTCAAGCTTAAGGTGCTCAATTATCATGGGCAAGGTATCCACTGTCTGCTGCTTCCCTTCTGCATCATGCATCAGAACCACAATAACATCTCTTTTTCCATAGGTTTTTAGAAATCTGCCCATAATATAGTCCTTTGATGGATACTTCAATTCAGAATCACCATTCACCGTGTTCCAGTCGTACCATTTGTATCCTGCTTCCTCTGCAGCTTTAACGAATTGTCTTTTGTATGGGGCATGAGTTCCTCCAGGGAATCTCATTATGTCAGTACCAAAATCCTCACCAAGTATTCTTTTCAACGTCATATCCGCCTTTTCGATGTCATTTAGAAAATTGGTGGTATTTCTATATATATAGTCATATACGTGGGAATAAGTGTGATTTCCAATTAGATGTCCTCCAGCCCAAACCATTTCCAGCACATCAGGAAATTTGTCAACCATACTGCCAACCACAAAAAATGTAGCTTTGATATCGTATTCCTCAAGAACCTTAAGGATCTGAGGTGTAATCGTTGGTGAAGGCCCGTCATCAAATGTCAGATAAGCTACCTTTCCTTCAATAGGATCAGGAAACCTAACCTCCTCCACTACTTCTTCAATAGCCCTCTCCTCATATATTGCAACAAGGTTCCTTAGATAGCTTCCAATCATTTTCTGCTGCTCTTTCTTAGCTTGATCTCTCCTCGATTCCCGTAATATTTCATCTATAGATGCTCTTACATGGTCCTCCTTCAATGCAAATCCAATAAACCTCCTGCTGTCGTATGCCTCAGCTGCACTGGAATTGTCGCCCAGAAGACTGTAAAGGCTTGGACTCGCCCACATCAAGGCTGCAATCGATATAATTGAAAATGTCAAAACCATTAGCCTTTTTAGCATAGTCCTCACCTCCATATACTGCTCTTATTTTATATTATTATACCCTGAGTTGGCTTGAGTTACAAATGTATTAATATATGGTTACATAAGGTTTACAAAAGATATCTGCTCGATATAAAGCCTTTAACTGGAAATCGCCTTGCTTTAAAATTACTATGAATTATGGTAATATGTACTGACCAGCAACTTATTTAGGCACACGAATGTCAGTGAAAACCGGATATCACTGGTAACATATACAATAACAGGAGGGAATATGAAGCAGGGACTGATATTTATTACCACATTTATTATACAATTTATCATAGCCATGGAGATGAACTTCATAGGTCCACTAGCTCCTTTTCTCGCAGAATACTTCAGTATCAGAGACAGCCAGGTAGTATACTTTAACCTTGGATATTCAGCGGTCGGCTTGTTGGTGCCTCTACTCGGAGTATGGGCTGACAGGTATGGAAGCAAAAGGCTCATATCCTACGCTTTGGTTCTATTTCTCGCAGGAAGCATTTTAAGCGCTTTTTCCAGCACAGCTTTATCATTCGCACTGGGCAGGATTTTGATCGGATTAGGATATTTCTCACTGAGCGGTACCACGATGTCTTATATCTCAGAGTTTGTTGACTACAGGAGAAGAGGAATGGCTGCAGGTATACTAAGAACCGCTTTTGGCCTTGCTATTTTTGCGAGCCCGCTTTATACCTCATATCTTACCGGTAAATTTCAAAGCTTAAGAAGTATCTACCTTCCCTTGAGTGTTCTTGCACTAATAGCACTATTGATGCTAAGGAAGCTTCCAGAGACAGTAAAAAGTGAAGGCTCTAGGCTCGACATGGAGGAGTTTATTGGTATATTAAAGCACCCCAGGACCATTAAGGTATTGACCTCACTATTCCTCATAATAACTGCGCCTACCATGCTTTACAATTTTCTCTCCATACATCTTTCACAGGAATTCAGCATGACGCAGCAGCAGATAGGGATATCATACTCTCTGATAGCATTAGGCACTATCGCAGGTATTGGTGTGGCAACATTTTTTGCGGATAAGCTAGGCAAGCTCAGGTTCTCAAGATACTTTTTCGGGTTAATGGTCATCTCGCTTATTCCAATAGCTTATGTTCCAGCGGCAACAATAGCAGTAGCCTTGTCCGCAATATTCGCATTCGGACTTGATGGAGCCTGGACATCGTACCAGGCATTCTCGTCTGAGATACAACCAGAAAAAAGAGGCACCTTCCTGAGCCTCTTTTATACTGTTAATGCGCTAACCATAACGCTCTATTCTGTTGTCGGCCCTTTCCTGTTCGACCTTGGAGGCTTAAGGTTTACAACTGCACTCGGGGTGGCCGCTTCATCAATAGCTCTTTTGATTCTATTCAGACTAGGCAGATCCCCTGCCTAGATCCTTTCATTTATCCAACTGACCATGTCTTCTATGACCTGGTCTTTTTTCTTCTCATTCAGTATTTCATGATATAGTTCATCATAAACTCTAATCGATTTGTCTAATGAAGAGACCCCTTCGTAAAATGACCTGCTCAGCTCAAGAGGTACAATTGGATCCTTCTCGCCATGACATATCAGACAAGGTGAAGAAAAGCTTGTGAGCTTTTCATTTAGAGAATCAGTCCCATTAAAAAGAAACTCATAATAAAGGCTTATGGTTGCCTTATGTAAAACCAGCTCATCTGATGCGTAGTCCAAAAAAACCTGTGGATCTCCACAAATACCTTCATCTATCGGGTTTTTCAATGAGACTCTTCCTACTAAAATCTTCATTAAATTCATGAGCCTCTTGTTATAGCCTTTTGCTGAGGGAAGCCTGCCGACTGAAGGTCCGGAAAGAACGACTCCCCTTACCCCTTCGCTAAAGCTTGTACAGTAAAGGGAAGTTATCAAACCACCCATGCTGTGCCCCATCAGGAAAATCGGAAGGTTTGGATCAGTATTCTTTGCAAACAACTTCAGTTCATTAAGATCGTTCACAAAGTCTTCGAAATTTCTCAAGTAGCCTCTGTCAATGTTGGTTCCATGTCCTCTCAGATCGTATCTCAAAACGTTAAGCCCTTTGCTAATAAGTTCCCCTGAGAAATAATCATATCGCCCCATGTGCTCAGCAAAGCCATGTGTAATAATAACAGTTGCTCTTGAACTGGAAGCCCTTTCATAAGAATAATTAATTCTATAACCGTCTCTCATCTGTAGAGTACTCATACCTTGTCTCCTATCTATCCAATGAATTGTCGAACACCAAGCTTGCTGCACCAAGCATTCCTGCGTCATTGCCGTATTGAGCAGGCAGTATTTCTATTGAGGAAGGATCATTGACTTGGTTTCTAAACTCATTTATCATCGTATCCCACCATATTGCCCTTGAATCAACAACACCTCCTCCTATTATAAAGGCTTCCGGGTCAATTATGTTTCGAAGCGTGGCCAGGAATATTCCAAGATCCCCGGCGAATCTGTCAACCGACTGCCTTGCAAGCTCGTCAAAATCATATGAAGCAACGATCGTGGTTCCAGAGATGCGACGCCCTGATAGATCGAAATAATTCTCTTCTATCGCAGTGCCTGAAGCATATCTC
>DAIPJA010000273.1:0-1817 GCA_036770525.1 Gudongella sp.
ACGCCAATTTTCAATATTCAAGGATATGTTCTAACTCTTCTTGATGGAGGTCTGGATGATCCTCAGATCAACAAAGATTATCTTTTGCGGACAGAGAAAAGCATCAATCGAATGATTGCCATCATTGAGGATTTAGAGACTATAACACAACTCGAAACAAATGAGTTGAAAATAAACCTAAGCAGATTTGATTTAGCTGCTTTGACAACCGAAGTGGTTGAGTCATTAGAGATGAAGGCTGAGAAAAAAGGGATGACCATATACTTTGCCCAACACCCAGATAACCCAATATGGGTAAAAGCCGATCGTGATAGAATTGCTCAGGTGCTAACCAATCTGATTGAGAATGCTATAAAATATGGGAAAAAGGGGGATGGCAGAATAAAGATCAGCTTCTTCGATATGGATGAGAATATCCTGGCTGAGGTCACTGATAATGGACCTGGTATAGCTCAACCAGATCTTGGAAGAATCTTTGAAAGGTTTTATAGAACAGACAAAGCCAGATCAAGAGAACAAGGAGGGACTGGCCTGGGTCTTGCAATAGTAAAGCATATCATGGAGGCTCATGAGCAGACGGTTAACGTTAGAAGTACATTAGGGATAGGAACAACATTTGGTTTTACCCTGAAAAAAGCTTCTGCTCGCCCTTAAGTGCATTTTTCCACCGGGACTTACAACTAGAAATAATAATACCGACAGGATGGGTGCGGAAATCTACTTCTTGGGTTGAAGAATAGTTCTGACTTTCTTCCCGTTAACGAATTCTACCTCCATTGCTTTATCGCCTGTGATATTCCAGTATGTAAAAATTCCTTGTTGCTGACCCAATACATAATTCCCTCTATTTTGCATCTTGCCATCAGGGAAATAGGTAGTAAAGAGACCATGAGGTAAATCAGCATTAAACGATTGCTCACGAATAAGAGCCCCGGCAGCGTCATAAAACATCCACCGACCTTGCTTTTTATCCTCCTTATATGCACCCTGCTGACTAACTTTTCCATACGGAGAGTACTCAATCCACTCACCCTCTCTCTTTCCAAATCGATACTCCCCTTCATAGACCTTAAGCCTTCTGTCAGAAATCATATAACTCTTACCATGCTTTAAGCCATCTTTATACTCATGATGATATCTGATACGACCATCCGTGAAGTAGCCCTCCCAGACACCATTCATTAACCCCTCATGAAAGCTTCCCTTGTAATCAACAACGCCATCAGGTAAATAGGATATCCATAAGCCCTCTTCTTTGTCATTTTCAAATGAGCCTTCATGATAAATTGCACCATTCTCATAATAAACAATCCAATGACCGGTTCTTAGCCCTTTATCAAAGAGTCCTTTTTTCCAAACCTCTCCTTTAGGATAGTAATATATCCACTCACCTTGCTGTCTGCCTTTAACAAAATCGCCAGTACTGCCAATTGAACCATTCTCCTGATAATATATCCACTTTCCCTCTTGAGTATCCGATTTGAGCTCACCCTCCATGTCACGTAGACCAGATGGATGCCACCAGATCGCTTTTCCATTTAGGCTATCATTTCTATAGTTCCCCTCAAAAGACTTCTCTCCACCAGGATGCCACATCTTTCCAATGCCCTCCTTCTTTCCATCAACAAAAGTAAGCTCCTTATACTTTTGACCTATTTCATAATATTCAGTATAGACCCCATTTCTTAATGCCGCTTTGACCATCCATTCGGCCTTAATATTCCCGGAAGTGAAATACTCTTTGCATTTACCATCAAGTTGGCTTAACTCACTCTTAAGACCTCCATTCTCATAATACTCTAACCAGGTTCCAATTG
>DAIPJA010000079.1:0-9094 GCA_036770525.1 Gudongella sp.
GTGTAAGAATGGGAAAGAAAAAGAAGATCGCACTTATAGCTCACGACAACATGAAAAAGGAGCTTATTCAATGGGTGGAGGAGCGTAAGAATATCCTGGAGAAGCACCAGCTTATGGGAACGGGGACTACAGCTAGACTTATTGAGGGTAGGACTGGACTACGGGTCAAGGGCTACAAGTCGGGGCCTATGGGTGGTGATCAACAAATTGGTGCTAGAATAGCAGAGGGCGAGATCGACTTTATGATATTCTTCTGGGATCCTTTGGAAGCACAGCCTCATGATCCTGATGTGAAGGCTCTTTTAAGGATAGCAGTGCTCTACGATATCCCTGTGGCAAACAACAGAGCCACTGCCGATTTTCTACTTTCTTCAACGCTAATGGATGAGGAATATGAAAGAAGAGTATATGATTTTGAGGGTGCATTGAAGGACAGAGTGAAGCTCTTTGACAAATAACAAATTAATTAAATAATTAGTTAATTTGCAAAAATTCCCTTGCAAAATGGGCATTTTAGTGTTATTATTGACTTGAGCTTTAATTCAGTAGTGATAACACAGTAACAATATTTTGGTTGGCCATATCGGATCATAACTCAAATTTATTGTTTTACGGTTACATGAATTAAAGAAATAAATTTTGGAGGTTATGAAATGAAGGGTACAGTAAAATGGTTCAACGCAGAAAAAGGATTCGGATTTATTACTACTGAAGAAGGAAACGACGTTTTCGCACACTACTCACAAATCCGTAAAGAAGGCTTTAAGACTCTTGAAGAAGGACAAGCTGTTGAGTTCAACGTAGTTGAAGGACAAAAAGGCTTGCAAGCCGAAGAAATAACAATACTTTAATTTAAAGCCTCTAAACCTCCCGCAACAGGGAGGTTTTCTATTGTGTGGAGAAAACTAAAAATAAAGGAGAAATCGAATGAGCGAGCATTTAGCAGTAGCAGTAGTCAATGGCAAGGAGATAACGCGGGGAGACATAATGAAGTTTCTAAACGATATGGGTCCTCAAATGGCAATGCAGTTTCAGTCACCTGAGGGGATCAATAGAGTAATAGATGAGATGGTAAACCAGGAGCTTCTTTACTTGGATGCCGTTGAGAACGACTTTGAGAAGGAGGAGGAGTTCGATCAGGTTCTTCAGGCTACAAAGATAAGTCTGTTGAAGGGGTATGCCTTCAATAAGCTTATTTCCGGAGTAGCAGCAGATGAAGAAGAGCTTAGAAGGTATTTTGATGACAACAAGCATCTGTTCAATCAGCCTGAAATGGTCAAGGCAAGTCATATCCTTGTTGCTGACGAGAACAGGGCTAAGGAGATTGTAGATGAGCTTAAGGCTGGAATGGACTTCGGGGATGCTGCAAGGAGCTACTCCAGCTGCCCATCAAGTGAGGTTGGAGGAGCGCTGGGCGAGTTTGGAAGGGGCCAGATGGTTCCTGAATTTGAGGAAGCAGCCTTCAATATGGAGCTTGGTGAGATATCAGCACCTGTTAAGACCCAATTTGGATACCATATCATTAGACTTGACGAAAGAAAAGCGGCTAAGGATGCTTCCTTCGATGATTCAAGGGAAGAGGTTGAAAAACAGGTCATCCTAAGAAAACAGGAAGCCAAATATATGGAAAAGATAAACAGCCTTAAGGGAGTTTACAAGGTGGAGATTAAGTAAAGATAATTGACAATTGACAGTTGACAATTATTTCTATTGTCATCCCGACTGTAATGGAGGGATCTCATGGAAGTTGGAAAGTTGGAAGAGTTGGAAAGTTGGAAAAAGAAAGTAGGGGCGACCACAGGTCATCCCTACTTTTTGACTTTCACTATTCACTATTCACTGCTAACTATTCACTATCATTTGTCATCTATATGCCCTGAAATATTGTTCAGGATATCTGTACTTGATCCCCTGCTTATGAAGGTTGTTCAGGACCCAATTTGGATTTCTAAGGATCTCACGACCTAAGGCGACCAGGTCAGCCTTTTTACTTCCAAGAATAAATTCCACCATTTGCAGGTCGTCGATCAATCCTACTGCTATTGTGGGAATATTACAGTCCTTTTTTATCTTCTCAGCAAACCTAACCTGATAGCCTGGGTAAGGCTCCATTTCTGCAGGAACAAGTCCTCCCGAGCTGACATGTATCATATCCAGTCTGTCCTTTACAAGCTCTACTATCTCACAAATCATATCTGCATCAATTCCGCCCTCTGTATAGTCGGAAGCAGATACTCTCAGAATAAGCGGCTTAGTCTCAGGCCAAACCTCCTTGACAGCATCGATCACCTCAGACAGCAGTCGGACTCTGTTTTGTAAGCTGCCTCCGTATTGGTCTGTCCTTTTGTTTGTCAGGGGAGAAAGGAATTCATGGATAAGATATCCGTGTGCACCGTGGATCTCAATGAGGTCATATCCAGCCTTAAGAGCTCTTTCAGCAGCATTTTTGAAGCTTAGTACCACTTCTTTTATGTCGCTAAGGTTCATCTCTCTTGGCACTGCATACTGGTCATCATAGGCCAAAGAGGAAGGACCGATTATATCCTCATCACTGACAGCGCATTTTCTGCCAGCATGTGCAAGCTGTATTCCGGATGCGGCACCATAGCTCTTTACAATATCGACAAGTTCCTTAAGACCATCGATATGTTCATCTGACCAAATACCAAGATCCTTGTCAGATATCCTGCCTCTGGATTCCACCGCTGTTGCCTCCTGAATCACAAGGCCTGCTCCTCCGAATGCCCTTGCTCCGTAGTGCATTCTGTGAAAATCCTTAACGGCTCCTGAATCGTCAGATGAGTACATGCACATAGGAGGCATGACTATCCTGTTTCTCAATTCCACATCTTTTATTTTGAAAACCTCAAATGTCTTCATTTAATCACCTCGTTGGTATTTATACCTTAAAAATAATATGACAAACATCTATGTGAGGGACCTATAGTCTATTGAATAAATAAGGTAAAATGTGGTATTAATAGTGTATGAGAATCATTACATAACATCAACGGAGGTGATCTTTTGTTTTCCGGTCTAGTGGCAAAATATTTCACTAAGCAGAAAATGATGAGGACAGTTATAGTATCACTCATCCCGATCATGGCTGCGGCTACATATTTTTATGGTTTACGGGTATTATTGTTATTTTTAGTAGTGCATGCCTTCGGTATAGGCACAGAGTATATCTTTGAGAAGAAAAACAAAAAGAAAATTTCAGAGGCGATTTTCGTAACGTGCATGCTTTATACCATGACACTCCCACCTTCGACTCCCTTCTGGATTGCTGCAGTAGGGATAGTTTTTGGCGTGTTCTTCGGTAAAATGGTTTTTGGAGGCTTCGGGAAAAACATATTCAACCCGGCTTTAGTTGGCAGGGCATTTATTTATGTTTCCTTCCCTGAACCGCTGACTATACATTGGACAAAAGTATCTACAGGCTTTCCCGGAGGATTCGGGACCTATCTGAACGAGACGGTTGAGATGGTATCAAGCGCTACTCCAATGCTCGCATATAGGGACTCAGGTGCAATGGAACCAATGTTTAACCTTCTTCTTGGAAATATATCAGGATCAATAGGGGAGACCAGTGCCATTCTTGTCGTTCTTGCAGGTGCTTACCTTATTTACAAGAAGGTGGCCTCATGGGAGACTATGGCAGGATGTATAACGGGCTTTCTTGTACTGAGCACAGCTCTTTTCATGGCAGGTATCAAGCAGGTTCCAAATCCGATGTTTGGACTTCTTGCTGGAGGATTGCTTTTTGGTACTGTATTTATGGCAACCGACCCGGTTTCATCTCCCAAGACAAAGGAAGGAAGATGGATATACGGTATATTGATTGGAATAGTTACTGTAATAATTAGAGGCTTTGCTCTTTTTGCAGGAGGAGTCATGTTTGCTATTCTTATTGGCAACACCTTTGCTCCGATAATCGACGAGGCGGTAAATGCCTACAAGAAGAACAAGAAAGAAAAAGCAGCCGAAAAGAAAGAGGTGACAGCATGAAAAAGTCATTTCTTTACCCAATAATTTTCATGTCATTATTGACAGCTATTTTTACCTTTATTCTGGCATTCATGGAATTCGGAACTGCAGAAAGGGTGCAGCAAAACCTGGAGCTGGAGCTTCAAAGAAAGATCCTTTATGTTTTTAACATTCCAATAGAAGACAATAGCCCAGAGGCTGTCAACGCATTATTTGAGGAAAAAATAACCCAGGAAGGGGATATATTCACATATAGTGAAGACGGTCAGGTAATCGGTTATGCCTTCCCAGCGGAAGGACCGGGGCTATGGGGAGGAATCGAGACCTATGTGGGTATATCTCAGGATTACAGCACGATCCTCGGGCTTGCGATCATCGCTCAGAATGAGACCCCAGGTCTTGGCGGCCGAATTGGAGAAGAAGAATTCCTTAGTCAATTCAGAAATCTGGATGTATCAAGCGCAGTCGAGGGTGGCTACGTAACCTACAGACCGGCAGCAGGCGGCAACGTTGATGCAGTTGCAGGTGCAACTCTTACCTCAAAATCTGTATCAACATTCCTCAACGCGGATATTCACAGCTTCCTTGCTGAGAGAAAGGGGGAATAGACCATGGCAAAGCAAACAGCTAAAAACATACTATCTATGGGGCTATGGGTCGACAACCCGGTATTCAGGCAATTGATCGGAATCTGTTCAGCCCTTGCAGTTACCAATCTTATGCTGAATTCACTTGTTATGGGGATAGGACTTACCTTTGTAACAGCTCTATCGTCATTCACGATATCAGCAATAAGGCAGTTCACTCCAAAGCATATAAGAATGATGGTTCAGGTACTTATTATAGCTGCTTATGTAATCATGGTGGATATTTACTTAAAGGCTTTCATGCCAGAGCTAAGCAAGGCACTTGGACCCTATGTTGGCTTGATAATAACCAACTGTATCATCATGGGAAGAGCTGAAGCCTATGCACAAAAGAATAAACCGATCCCCTCGTTCATTGATGGGATAGCAAATGGTCTTGGCTACACAGCTGTACTTCTATTCATTGCCTTCTTCAGGGAGCTTATGGGCTTTGGAACCTTATTTGGAATAAGAATTTTGGGAGACTGGTGGACGTCATGGACGATCATGATAATGCCGCCAAGTGCATTCTTCCTGCTGGCAATAGTTATCTGGATCACTCACAACATTCAGGACAAGAAGAGCAAGGAGGTGGCTAAATCATGATAGATGTAAACCCAATGGTTATATTTATAGCGGCGATATTCACAAACAACATGATATTGTCCAATTTCCTGGGAATGTGCTCTTTCATTGCTGTTTCCAAGGAGATCAATACATCCCTTGGTCTTGGTCAGGCAGTAACCTTCGTTCTGGCTGGAACTACCGTTATCAACTATCTGGTATATGAATATATCCTTGTACCCTTCAATCTTGAGTTTCTAAGGTTTATTGTGTTCATCATCAGTATAGCTGCCTTTGTACAGCTGATTGAAATGATCCTTGAGAGGTATATACCTAACCTTTACTATGCACTCGGTATATTCCTTCCATTGATAACAGTCAACTGTGCAATACTTGGAGTTTCTTTGTTCATGGTAATAAGACAGTATACTTTCCTGCAATCCTTTGGTTTTGCAGTTGGTTCAGGCATTGGGTGGACGATGGCTATCGTTGCTCTTGCAGGTATCAGACAAAAACTAAAAAGATCGAGCGTCCCTAAGGGTCTTGAGGGACCTGGAATTACCCTGATAATAACCGGTATCATGGCTCTTGCCTTCATCGGGTTCTCAGGGATAGTTCAGATATCATAAGGGGGGATCGATTTGGACAATATATTGATCTCAACCGCGTTTATAACGGTTATAACAGCATTGTTTGCAGTATTACTGACAATAGCTGACAGGACAATAAACAACTACGGAATAGTCAAGCTGACCATCAACGATGAAAAGGTGTATGACATTGAGGGAGGTTCTTCACTATTAGCCTCTCTTACAGCTGAAAAGATATTTATTCCTTCTGCATGCGGAGGCAAGGCCACCTGTGGTTATTGCAAAGTCCAGATCCATGAGGGCGGAGGCCCTGTACTTGCAACAGAGCTGCCCTTCCTGACGGAGGAGGAGCTTGAACGACACGTCAGGCTTTCCTGTCAATGCAAGGTTAAACAAGACATAAAGATAGAAATTCCTGAGGAGCTTTTCAACGTCAAGGAATTTGAAACCACAGTTACTGAAATAATCGATCTTACTGATACCATCAAGAAGCTTCGTTTTCAGCTGCCTGAGGGAGAGGAATTCAACTTTAAGCCTGGACAATACGTTCAGCTAAGGGCGCCTTTGTATGAAGGCAATGACGAAGAGGTATACAGAGCCTATTCCATAGCTTCCTCGCCAACTGAAAAAGGGTATTTTGAGCTTGTAATCGGGTATGTCCCCGAGGGTATCGCCACAACATATGTTCATCACCACCTTGAGGTCGGGAATAAGGTTCTTATTAATGGGCCATTCGGAGACTTTTATTACCAGGATACTGACAGGGATATGGTAATGGTTGCTACTGGAACAGGTGTTGCCCCTATACTTGCAATACTGAATTATATGAGGACAAATGACATCAAGAGAAAGGCTACCTTCTACTTTGGAGCAAAGACGACAAGCGATCTGTTTATGCTGGATTATTTCAAGGAGCTGGAGGAGACTCTCTTCGACTTCACCTTTGTTCCTACCCTTTCAAGAGTTTCCGAGGGAGAGGTGTGGAATGGTCAAAAAGGCAGGGTAAACAATGCCATCGACAAGCTGCTTGATTCAGGGGAGAATAAAGAAGCTTACCTCTGCGGTAATGCAGCCATGATAGACAGCGTGGTTACATCTCTTACAAATAAGGGAATGCCTGTTGAGCTGATATTCTACGACAAATTCTAACTGGGTCCCCCGAAAATTCGGGGGACTTTTTAATGCCTGGGATGAAGGTATATGATATAATCATCTTAGATCCTAAGGGGAGGGTAAAGATGAAACTGGAATTGTTTGATTTTATTGACGAGACCCTGGAGCTTATTGAAGGAAAATCCGATGTGCTTAACAGAGTCGCAGGTGAGCTGGAGAAATTCTTCAATGACAGTCTTTTCATTAAGGACCATTTTTTGAATGTCAATTACAGAATAAAATCAGCGGAAAGTCTTAAGGAAAAGATTTTAAGACACAATTTCTACATGAAGTATGATTCTCCTGAAAGCCTTGTTGAGGACCTTTCAGACCTTATAGGCTTTCGTATAGAGTGTAGGTTTATTGAGGACGAAGCGAAGATATACCAGGATATCCTAAGGCTTTTCAATCTTCAGCAGGAGGGAGGATATTATTCAAATCCTCTTAATGAAAGCTTATCCCTTAATCTTGAGGAAAAGCAGCCGCAAATACAGAAAAATGGCTTTGAGATATACAAGATCGACGGCAGATATGAAAAAGATGGCATAGTGGTAAACTTTGAGCTTCAGATAAAGTCTATGGTAAACGTCTTCTGGGGAGACATTGATCACAGGGTATTGTATAAGAACTTCAACTATATGCTCACTGAGGATTTTTTCAGGGACATCATGTCATCCATCAAGGATAATCTGACAATGATAGACAGGCAGCTTATGCTTATATATAATCACCTAAGCAGTATGGACGCCAGCTCCACGCCTACAAAAAAAGCTCAACTTAAGAGCCTTCTGTCAAAGACGATCCACGACATATACATAGTAAAGGTTCGCCAAGAGGTAGGCTTCGTTCTTGACTTTAAAAAATCAAGCGACGTTATAGTAAATTTCATTTTTTCAAGGTCGGAGGATGGAAACGGAAGCTACTCAGAAAGCTTTTTGAGGATATTGAACAGACTTAACGACATAGGTAAGCGGACAATAGATTTCAACACCTTTATAGATTTTGAGCGTGAGATTTTCTATGACGACGAGTTTACGAGAAAGTTTGGAAGCAGGATCCTTCAGGTCATAAACAGGGACTTCAGGTGGAACCTGTTTTTCAAGATAATATTTGAAATAGAAGAAGGTACGAGAGCTGAGGATTTTGAGAGCTTCATGCACTACCTGAGATCCAGCTACCAGGATATCATCAGACGGGCTATGGAGGGCATGAGGGTAAGTGACGATGAAAAGCTCGATATGGAAGCTCAGCTGATGGAATTTGTTTTCGAGGCATTTAAGGATGAAGCAAGCATAGATTTTATTAATCTGGTCACTATCCAAGGTCTGGAAAACCAGCTTTTACACCTCATTGGACCAATAAACGGATATGATGAATGGCTGGCCAGAAGAAAAGACATTAAGAATCAGATATTGGGCTATCAGTACCACTATTAAATAAAAGAGAGTGAGTTTTACCTAAAAATGGGTAAAACAATATCAAATAAATCAAAAAGAGGTGTTTACATGTATAAGGAAGAGTTGGAGGTAATAAAACAGGCTATTCTGAATGAGGTAGAAGGCTATGAATTTTACAAGCTGGCTTCGGAAAAAGCAATATCAGGCGGAAGCAAGGAAGCATTTCTGGAGCTTGCCAACGAGGAACTCAAGCATGTAGAGTATCTAAAACAGCTATTTGATAAAATCAAGGAAAATCCTACGGAGGATTTCGAGCTGGCATTCAACACAGAGCTGCCATCACCGGGAATATATAAATGGGAGAAAATGGACGTGGACATGTTGGCTCTGGCAATGTCTGTTTTCGGTATAGGAATGCAGATGGAGAAGGATTCAATAGAATTCTACAGAAAAGCTAAGGAAAACACAAAATTCGAAGCTGCCGCAAGTCTATACGATACATTGATCAAATGGGAGTTTGTACATCTGAATCAATTCACTGAGCAATACGAGATGTACAGAAAGGATTGGTGGAACGAGCAAAACTTTGCACCGTATTAACAGCAAGATAACAGGGTCTTCCCTGTTATTTCTTTGTATGAAAGGATTGACACAAAATGACAGAATTAAAACAACTGGGAATTATCCTCATGTTGCTGTGGGTAGGACAAACCGTACAGGGGATGTTTGGTCTCGCACTTCCGGGGAACGTTCTTGGTATGCTGCTTTTACTCATTCT
>DAIPJA010000080.1:0-9093 GCA_036770525.1 Gudongella sp.
GGTCTTTGAATGTATACTCTTTGGTGAAGCATAAATCCCTATCCTCTCCAATCTATGAAATGAAGCTCTGATCTCTGACAGTAAATACTTCAGATCATCAGCTCTTATCATAAGAGCGTCTCCATCTGCAATGAATACTCTCCTTATATCCGGATATAGCTCCCGGACCTTATGGATCTCATCCTTAAGCTCCTTCACAGATCTTATTCTGAAGCTTTTATCCTTGTACATATTGCAAAAGGTACACCTGTTGTGTGAACAGCCTATGGTAGCCTGAAGTATCCAGCTTCCTGCCTCAGAAGGCGGTCTGTACACTACTCCTTCATATATCAATCAAATCTCTCCTTTATGAAGGCCAGTACCTCCTCAGCATGTCCTTCTGCCTTTACCTTCCTGTATTCCTTAATTAAATCACCATTCTCATCGAATATAAAGGTTGATCTCTCTGTTCCCATATATTCCTTGCCATACATCTTCTTGGGAACGATAACCTTGAAAAGCTCATGGACCTCTCCTGTTTCGTCACTCAATAAAAGAAAATTCAAGTCATTCTTATCCCTGAACTTGGCGTGGGATTTGAGATCATCCTTGCTGATACCTATAATTACAGTATTGACCTCCTCAAACTCATGCTTCAGGTCCCTGAAGCCGATAGCTTCTACGGTTCAGCCTGAGGTATTGTCTTTTGGGTAAAAGTATACGATAACTCTTCTCCCCAGGTAATCTTTGAGAGAAACCTCGGATCCATCAGTTTCCTTTAGTGTAAAACTATACTTTGTCATCAAATCTCCTCCCAAAATTATCTCATATTATCATTTTCATCTTGTGGATTCTTCTATCCTTGCCAACAAGTGAATTCACATCGCCGACTACCACTGCACCCATTTTTTCATAGAAAAGCCTTGCTTCAGGAGCTGATACGAGTACAAATTCAATGATGCCTCTATTCCTGCAAAACTCCACCAGATGATCCCAAAGCTCCCTTCCAAACCCCTTCCCTATATAAGCAGGATCCAGGTAAAAGTATTCAAGGGTTACCTCATCATCGCTCTCTATGATGCTATAAAAGCCAGCAAGCTTCCCATCCTCCTCCATTACGAAGGTTGGATGATTTCTGATGTAATCCTCTGTAAGACTATATATCTGACGATATGCGTCCAAAAACCTCTTATCATAGCCCCAGTATGCCTCAGACATCACTGCAAGCTCAGTAAGTATTTTATTCTCTTTTACTTCCGCTCGTCTAATCAACATTAATATCCCCCCTTCAAGGTAATGTATACCCATAAGAGGTTCAATGACCCATTTTTTCAACCCTATATACTACAGGTATTTACTGGCCTCTCGTACACTTAGCCGCGACAGCTCATTGCTATCGATAAACTTCTTGACCCACTCCTTGTCTGTCTTTGAATATTCTCTTAGAGCCCAGCCTATGGCCTTATCTACAAAAAACTCCCTTGTTAGGGAATTGCTTATTATTGCCTTCTCCAAAAACTCAGTGTCTGTATTCCTTTTAAACTTAAGTTGAAATATAATGGAGACTCTCTTTAACCATATATTTTCGTTAATGATCCATTTAGCTAGGTGTTCCTCCTTTGATATTGGATTGCTCAAAGCAATTTGACCAACTAATGGAGAGATCGAGTCAACTGTATCCCACCAGGATTTATCAGTTATCAGCTTTTCCAGTCTTTGCAGATCGTCGACTTTTAAATGCTTCCCTACAACATCAAGATATGATAACGCCAGATATTGGAATTCCCTCTCCGGAAGGCTCCAGCAATACCTAATAAATTCCCAGTCGATAGTTTTTGATTCCTTCCACCCTTTGACATATTCCTTGTATATCTCTTGTCTCGCGGGCTTTTTAAGTCCAAGGAATGGAAATTGATTTTTCATGTATGCTGCCATCGGCGCGGAATCCATTTCATTCCTTGATTCATAAAAGGCTTTGATTATCTTCATTTATCATCACTCCCTAAATGAATTAAAATAACTGGATCCATCTGACTTAAGTCTTTCTCTTTTCTTCTTGTAATCCGGAAGAATAGACTCAAGTAAACTCCAAAATCCTTTGGAATGATCCTGATGAACAAGATGACAAAGCTCATGAATAACTATATAATCAAATAGCTCAAGTGGAAGCATGGAGCATCTAAGGTTAAAGCTGAGGGTACCTCTTGAAGAGCAGCTGGCCCACCTTGTCTTTTGATTCCTTACAGTTATTCCTGTGGGCTTTTTACCTACAGTATTCCAATATAGTTCAGTTCTTTCTTCGGATAAGTTCCGGGTCTTCTCCCTATATAGATCCATAAGTCCCACTTTCAACCTTTCATTGCTCCATTCCTTTGAACCAAGCAGAATTGAGTCAGCCAGGATGGTTGGTTTGTTAACCATTAAATTTTCATTATCATAAGGCAGAATGATCCTATTCTCTCCAAGCAAGGGAATGGAATTCCAATATGCTATGGATGCTGGCTTTTCGAATTTACTTAGCTCTTTTAGCTTTTTTCGTATCCAGTCTTCCTTAGAAGTAAGTGCATCCCTTATTACCCGGTCACTTGTCCCTTTAGGGGCTAGAACTCTTATTGTATCAGAGCCATCAAGTTTGATCCCCAAGGTTTTTCTATTCTTATACTCCACCACTAACCTAAATCCTTCCATCAACATCTCTCCTTGATGTGCTGCAAAATTTATAGCAACTTTAAAAGAGGATAGCTTGGAAACCATCCTCATAACTAGAGTTCTACATTTGGATTGACATACCTGCCTCTTCCCACAGTGCTCTTGCCATACTGTATGGCCTGCTGTGGACATCTATTTATACATGCAAGGCAGTGGATACAACGCTCTTCAGTCCACTCCGGATGCTTCAGATACATAGATATGGTCTCTGAAGGACAGATCTGTACGCATTGCTCACAGCCGTTGCAATCATCCGTCGAATAAAATTTACTTGTTTTTCTTCCTCTTCTGTAAAACGGGTACACTATCCAGGTAACCAAAGAATGAAAAGGTCCGGTGATGTCGTTGTGGTTTCCCCTATCCTCTGACAATATGCTATCCGCAGCTTTCCTCAGCTTAATATCAGCACTATCAAGCTGTATTTTTTGCTGTCGGGATTTCTGGATATCATAAAGCAGGATGTAATTGTCCGGCATGTCTACGGCAAATATGTAATCCAGTTTAAGCTCCCTCTGCTCCAAAAGATTTTTGAATATCCCATGGGCATTACCCGTGGTTCCCCCACAGGTCAGGACTAAGAATGAGCCCTTCCTTGGAGTACCCTCGAATTTTATTCTCCTTATAAACTCTTCGACGATGCTTGGTATTCCAAAATAGTATACAGGGAAAACGAAGCCCAGATAATCTTCATTGGCAATATCTATCCTTCCCTGACTTACCTTTAAAGCCTTCTCCAAAGGATTTACCCTGTCTCCGATGTAGCCTGCAATTGTTTCGGCGGCATATTTGCTGTTCCCGGTTCCGGTAAAGTAAAATATCATCTCATGTCCACCTTTCAAAGTAATGAAGTCTTCTGTTTTCGTTGGGTATAATAAGATTATACACTAAATAAGCTGATTATAGGAACGGTGATAGATCATGTTTTCATACGAAAGCAGAGTCCGAAAGGATCTCGAGAGATGGAAAAAAGAAATGCGAAAGCCTCCTTCACTTATTGAGAGGGCTTCCAAGGGAACACAGAAGACAGTGACCAGAATGTTTCCGGAAAAATACCATGAGGTTATAACTGGTGCTATCAAAAGCATCACAACAACAGTACTCTTGGGAACCGGCTTTGTATCTTCCAAGCCATTACATGGCCTTCCACTTGAAGAAAGAGAACGAAGAGTAAGAGACAAGGGCAAGATCTATGCAACGACTGCCGCCGTAGAGGGCGCCGCTACAGGAGCCGGTGGTTTTGTTGCCTCACTTGCCGACTTCCCTTTACTCCTTGGTATCAAAATGAAATTTCTATATGAGGTTGCAGCCGTCTACGGCTTTGACACCTCAAGCTATGAGGAGAGACTTTACCTCCTCCATATATTCCAGCTTGCTTTCTCCAGCAAGGCCCATGTCAATGAAATATTTGAGAAAATGGAATCATGGGAACACTATGTATCCTATCTCCCTAAGGAGTTGGATGACTTCAACTGGAGAAGCTTTCAACAAGAATACAGGGATTACCTGGACCTTGCGAAGCTTATGCAAATGATGCCTGTGGTTGGAGCTGTTGTAGGGATCTATGTAAACAACAAGCTATTGAAAAAGCTTACGGAGACTGCTATGAATTCCTACAGGATGAGAGTTTTAAAATAAATACAGAGCCTTGCGGCTCTGTGAATTAGTCTTTTGCCCAGTTTTTTCTCTTTTCCTTGTGCGCCTTATACCTTGATTCACCTTCGTCATAAAGCCTTTGCTCCTCCTCGGTTTCGATGATAAGCCTCGGTACCTCAGTTGGGAGACCATTCTCATCAAGAGCCACCATTGTAAAGTAAGCTGTAAGAGCCATTCTTGAGGGCTCACTTTTCTTCAGGTCCTCTACCATGACCGTCACCAGAATATCCATGGATTGTTTACCTACATACGTGAGCTGTCCATGACACGTGACAAGATTGCCTACTCTTATAGGTAGAAGAAACTCCAGCTCATCGACCCTTGCCGTAACAGTGCTCATTCTGGAGTGCCTCCTGGCGACTATCCCCGCGCAGGTATCCATCATCTTCATGATCTCTCCTCCGTGAACTCCTCCATTGACGTTGGCTTGGTCCGGCTGCATCATATTTCCTATACTCACGCGCGATTGCGCCACAGTTTTAGCTTTCATATATTCACCTCAAAACATTATTGTAAGAGCTTGGTTAATAAATTAACATTGCCCTACCATCCAATAACCTATTATAACACAGTTTGTCAAGAGATGAATGAAGTAAGAAAATTAAGTTGCAACTATTGCTTCACTTTCCTGAATACCAACATATTGTAAAGTCTATCCTTATTATAACCCTGGTCTATGACTTTGTTTATCTGAACAAAACCCAGATTTTCGAGAAGTCTTGTGGAGCTTTCATTTCCCTCCTCCGTATAGGCTTCGATCCAATCCATTCCGATAGACCTGAAGCAGTAGTCTATAACTGCCTGAAGGGACTCAACCATATACCCCTTACCCTGCATATGGGGAACTATCCCATATCCAAGCTCAGCTCCATTACGGGATTCAGTAAAATTCCAGACACTTACGTTGCCGATTATCTTATGAGTCTCCTTTGATTGAATACCCCAGAGAAGCCACTTACCTTCATTTATTCCCTTATCCATCCTTTCAAGGTATTCCTTCGTATCCTTTAGGGAAGTATCGGGCATTGTGTCTGTATATTCATGCATATCAGGGTCCTTCCTCATGTTGAAAAGATCATCAATATCCTCCTCAGTGAGCCTTCTAAGGACCAACCTTGCTGTTTCCATCAATGGAAATTCAGTGAACCGGGTAGACATAGCATACCACTCCCTCAACCTCTTTGAAGCCCTCTCTGTCATATATCTTTCGGGCACCCTCATTGTCCGCATTTACTGATAGGACAGTCCTTGAAAAGCCTGATCTCTTTGCGAATCTTATAGCCTCTCTGAGAAGCACTCTTCCAAGTCCCCTGCCCTGATATTCGGGAAGAACTGCAACTGAACCAATATTCATTATTGGCTTCCCGTCATACTCATCTCTTGTACCTCTTACGATCCCCACAGCCTTTCCATTGTGAGTAAGCATGATCATGCCACCCTCAAGATAGTCATTCCTAGCAGCAAATGATCTTACCATTTCAGGACTTATAGGCGTCTCATTGCCTTTAACTGTTGCGAAACAGATATTTCTAACACTGCACCATTCATCTATATCTCGCTCAGGGTCAAATGACTTCAAAGCAAAGCCTTCAGGCAGCTCCTCCTTCTTGACCGGGTCATCCTCTCTGACCATGAGATAGGTATATCGTTCCCTGCAAAAACCCAACTTCTCCATTCTGGCCATCAGCTTATCGTTATAGGTTGGAACAAAAATATACACATTATCCAAATCCAGCGCATGGATCAATATCCGATGGAATATGCCGTCGTATATCCCTTTGCTGTCCTTTTCTGAATAAAGTATCCTGAACCTGGCTCTGTTGCCTTTTCGGTTGTACTCGTCGATTATCAGAGATGCTGCAGCGACAACCTTGCCTCCCTCAAGATAAAGGAAGGTGGGATTTTCTGGATTGGGTTCAAATGTGCTAAGGTCCTCCTCATATAAATAGGAATCATCAACCTTGCTTCTGTTTCTTTTGCAAAACTCCTTAAAGCTTTGAAGGTTCTCACTATTGAGATCTACAATTCTGCCTTCTGCTTCCACTATACATCCCTGCCTTTCTTATCAAGTTTATAGTACCTCATTGAATGTGTCTCCACAAATCCTGCTGATTTGTAAAGGCTGAGTGCGTTATCATTCTCAGCATCCACCTGCAGGAATATCTTGTCTGCACCTAGCTCCTTAAGTTTTTCAACAGAGGTTATAAGGAGCTCCCTGCCAAAGCCTTTGCCTCTCTCCTCAGGAACGACTCCAAGTCCATATATCCCACCCTCTCCATTTGCAATGTGAAGATGAGTCTTTCCTATTGGTTTACCGTCAAGCTGGGCGATAAATATATGAAATCCTCTCCTGAGCTCCTCTTCTATATCCAACGGTTCCTGTTCATCTATGCCTTCGTTGAAGTATATGGCATTCTGTCTCGAGATCTCATCAGAGTCCTCGTTGACTGCAGCTCTTAGTACAAGTCCTTTGCCAGCTCTGGAAGCTTCGTTATAAAGCATATCTGACAAGGTCATATCATATTCGGTGTGATCGTATTTTGCTCCTGTGGACTCGATAAAGCTTATCCCTGAATTAGATCTTGAATCCGACAACAGAAGCATGATGCCGGGCTTTCTTTTCTGCCATTGATCGACAGCAAGTGAGAATAATGCTTTGAAAACTCCCTGCTTCCTGTATTCAGGGTGTACCATGCCGTTTACCTCAAGTGCACTTCCTCCAAAGTCATTTATACCGAGATAGCCTACAAGCATTTCGTCAATATAGTAAAGGAATTCATTGGCCTTATCGACTAAATGATCCTCTGCAGTGCTTGAAGCTGCAAGCTTATAGTCAAGCTCAAGCTTAAGGTGGATACCTTCATGCTCGAGACATAGCTTCTCTAGTTTTTTGATCTCCCTGCAGGAATCCGCATCAATCCATTTTCTAATAAGTATTTTTTGGTACTTCATCATCAATTGTCTTCATCCTCCGTAAGATTGTACTCACTGTTGTTTCTATCCAATATGAAATAATGACAACATCCGCCAAGGTTCTCAAAAACCAGCTGTGAAAGCTCCTCAATAGCAGATTCCAGGTCCTTTAATCTTGATGAATCAGGTATCTCGATACATAGAAAGGCATTCTTTGTATCCTCTGTCAGCATAGTTCTTTCAGCCTCTCTCCAGTTCCAGCACCTGCATACTGCGCCTTCATCATCCAAATAAGCTACCTCTCCCGGATATGGGGGAGAGCCTTCCTGATCTCCCAGGGGAATAAAGTGCTCTCCCCCTTTGGCTAACCCAAGCCTCAGGTCACCCTTGAACTTGTCTATATCCTCCCCACCACAGGGAAGTCCGTATTTGAGGGATATTGAGTTGTACAGATCGACAAGCGGATTGATACACCTGAGCTGATTTCCTCCAACTACCCTCTTAAGGAGGGCTTCAACAGATGATCTGGCCCCTTTCTTTGTTTTGAATTTCGTAAAAGCCTCTCTCCATATCTTTATCTCGGGCTTTTCTGTCAGATTCCCATCCCCAAGTCTTGAAATCACCTTCATCTCCGCAGATCTGAGAGACTCCTCGAAAAAGGCTTTATCATTGTATGTATTCATCATACCCTTGCAAACTGCTACTCCAATTCTTGCATCAGGGAATATATCCCAAAATCCATCCTCTATCACAAACTTCATTAATAAACTCCCCCTCTGTTAAAGTTGCCTAAAAATCAAGCTACCATTATTCTACCCATATGGAAAAACACCAATTCAGTGATTTACATCAGAATTGGTGTTTTTCTCATTCTTTTCTCAATATTTTATCCATAGTCTTTCCTTTGGCAAGCTCATCTATCAGCTTATCCAAATATCTTATCTCTTGCATGAGCGGTTCCTGTATATCCTCTACCCTAATTCCACAGACTACACCCTTAATAAGTGAACGTTGTGGATTCAGGTTAGGAGCTTCGGAGAAGAATGTCTCATAATCAATTTGATTTTCAAGGACTCTCTCAAGTCCATCCAGGCTATATCCAGTAAGCCAAGTGATTATTTCATTTACCTCTGTTTGAGTCCTTCCCTTCCTTTCAGCTTTTGCAATTAAAAGTGGATATACCTTGGCAAAGCTCATTTTATAGATCTTGTCATTGTTTTTCATACTCTTCCCCCTTACTACTTGTGATAAGGCTCGTTTTTTATAATCCTGAAGGCTCGGTATATCTGCTCAAGGAGTATCATTCTCATCAACTGATGTGGAAAGGTCATCCTGGAAAATGATAGCTTCATCTGGCTTCTTGCCAAAACCTCATCAGACAGTCCCAAGGAGCCACCGATTACAAAGACTATATGTGAAGTCCCTTTCACCATAAGATCTGAGATCCTTTCAGAAAGCTCCTCTGAGGAAAGCTGCTTCCCATCGATGGCTAGTGCAATGACCAATGCCTGATCAGGTATCCTTGAAAGGAGTCTCTCGCCCTCTTTTCTCTTGACCTCCTCCTTCTCCCTGTCAGACATGGTCTCGGGAGTCTTCTCATCCTCCACCTCCAGGATCCTTAGGCTGCAGTACCTCCCAAGCCTTTTCGAGTACTCCATTATCCCTTCAGCCAGATACTTTTCTTTTATTTTACCCACTGCCGCAATATCAATATTCATTGCCTTCACCTTCCAAAAAAGCCTCCCACGGGAGGCTTTTTAATTATATGCTTTTTACAACATCCAGAGCTTTGTCGTAGTCAGGGTGCTTACCAACCTGGTCAACGTACTCCACGTATTT
>DAIPJA010000274.1:0-1801 GCA_036770525.1 Gudongella sp.
GAGAATGGGCTATGGACAGGGGCTTGGCGCCAAAATGGCTCAAGGCTCATACAGGCTGACAGAAAGCTATGGAGTACCTGAGCTTTCAATGTCCGTCAAGAAACTTGAGATGCCTGCTTATGATCCGAGAGGAATAATGGGTATCGGTCTGAACTATGCAACCAGCAACAGAGGAGGCTGTCACGTAAGAGGTTATACAATATCTCCGGAAGTATTGGGTCTGCCGGAGCAGCTTGACAGATTTGAAGCCAATGGGAAGCCAGGCTGGGTAAAGGTATTCCAGGATCTTACTGCTGCAATAGACTCATTAGGAGTATGCTTGTTCACATCCTTTGCACTTGGTGCTGATGATTATGCTGAAATGTGCAATGTAATATGTGGAACTGATTATACAGGTGCAGAAATCCTTAAGATAGGCGAAAGGATCTACAACATAGAAAGACAATTCAACATGATGGCTGGCCTTACACCTGCAGACGATACTCTTCCTAAGAGACTACTGGAAGACGGGATCCCTGACGGTCCTTCCAAAGGACATGTAAACAGACTTGCCGAAATGCTTCCGATTTATTACTCTGAGAGGGGTTGGGGGACTGATGGTATCCCAACTAAGGAAAAACTAGAGGAATTGGGGTTATAATGATAAAAATTGAAGTCAGGTACTTTGCAACACTCCGCAGGGATGGAGTCAAAAAAGAGATTCTTAGTACCAATAAGGATAAAACAGCAGAGGAACTTATCGGGGATCTGGGAATATCCATGGACGATATTGCCATATTGCTCATAAACGGTGTCAGGAGTGAACCTGATACAGTCCTGAAAGAGGGAGACGTTATCTCCATGTTTCCTCCTGTTGGAGGAGGCTGATCTGATGAATTTAAAGCATCCAGACTGGTGGAATGTCCGCCGGTTCCGGATGCTTTACTTTTGTTCTTAATAATTATGAATAATATTGCTATAATATACATAACTAAAGGAGGTGGGTTTGAGTTGAGAGGGGGATATATACTTGCATTGGATCAGGGTACAACAAGCTCAAGAGCTATATTATTCGACCATAAGGGCAGTGTTTTTTCATCTGCACAGAAGGACTTCAATCAGATATATCCCAAGGCCGGATGGGTCGAGCACGATCCCCTTGAGATTTGGGCTACTCAGTCAGGTGTAATCAAGGAGGTACTGGAGAAGGCATCAGTGAAGCCAGATGACCTTAGAGCTATAGGGATCACAAACCAAAGGGAGACTACTGTGGTGTGGGATAAAAACACAGGGACTCCGGTTTATAATGCAATAGTATGGCAGTGCAGAAGGACCGCTGGGATATGCCAGAGTATGATGGATGAAGGCTTGGGCGATTATATATCTGAGAGTACCGGGCTGATCATCGATGCTTATTTTTCCGCAACAAAGATCAAATGGATACTGGACAACGTGGAGGGAGCAAGAGAGAGGGCTGAAAGAGGAGACCTTTTATTTGGTACGATCGATACCTGGCTTATCTGGAAACTGACATCAGGAAGGATCCATGCCACTGACTACTCAAACGCTTCTAGGACTATGCTTTACAATATCAAGTCCCTGGAATGGGATGAAAAGATTCTTGAGTATCTGGATATCCCAAAGACTATGCTCCCTGTTGTAATGCCTTCATCAGGGATATTTGGATATACTGATGAAAAGGATTTTGGAGGCATAGTTCCCATTTCCGGTGTAGCGGGAGACCAGCAGGCGGCATTGTTTGGACAGGCCTGCTTTGAACCGGGTGAAGCGAAGAATACCTATGGAACGGGCTGCTTTATGC
>DAIPJA010000081.1:0-9036 GCA_036770525.1 Gudongella sp.
CCTAGTCTGTTGCCAGGAACAGCTTTCTCGATCCCAAGATAGAGAGACTTTCTGGTTACCTCCAGGAGCTTTCGCGCCTCCTCGGAAACCTCCCCAACTGTGTAACTCCATGCAGAATCTGCCAACCAGCCGTCGAGTCTTACAACCATATCGATCGCCAGGATGTCTCCTTCCTTTAACTTTTCATCCCTTGGAAAACCGTGGCATATCTCATCATTAATAGATGCACATGTAGCATATGGGTATCCATGGTATCCCTTTTGCTCGGGAATGGCTCCTCTTTCATCAAGGTAATCCTCGACAAACCTATCTATCTCCATGGTAGTAATTCCAGGCTTAATTAGCTTAGCAATTTCTTTGTGCAGACCAGCCAGGAGCTCCCCGGCATTTTTCATTTTTTCTATTTCTTCCATTGTCTTGATAATGATCATCCAGTTATCTTCCTTTCTGTATTGCTTCCATAGCTTTATCTAAAATATCCTTAAAATCAGTATTCTCTCTCAGAGGCTCAAAATCATTATCTCTCCTGACCCAAACAGCCAGGTAGGGATTTAACTTCAAGGCTGATTCCAAATCATGTAGCGCTTCATCTTCTCTTCCGAGTTTTGAAAGACTGCATGCCCTATTATAGTACAGATCATGAGCTGACGAAGAATTACTTAATCCTTCAGAAAGGATCTCGACAGCTTCTTCGAGCCTGGCCTGCTCTATCCTTATTGCCGAAATATTGAGATATGCATTGCCGAAGTCGGGCTTCAGATCCTTGGCATTTATATACTCATCCACTGCTTTATCAAGCTCTCCCAAGGCCTTCAAAACAACTCCCATATTAAATCTTGAGAGATAGAACCCTGGATTTTCAGTTATACTTTTTTCAAGATAAGCTTTTGCAAGCTCATATCTGCCCCTTGTTTCCTCCATTGCTCCTAAATTGTTCAGTGTATAGAAATGATTCGGGTCAAGTTCAAGTATTTCGTGGTAAAGCTTCTCAGTATCCTCCTGATTCCCTAATTTCTCGTACACGAGAGCAAGGTTGTACCTGCTGTCAATATCATCCGGGTCCAGCTGTATCGCCTTGGAATAGTACTCTGCAGACTCATCAAGCTTTCCTTCCTCTTCACTGATTACACCCAGCTGGTAGTAAACATCCCTCGTCGAGGTGTCCAGTAAAAGTATCTTTTGATTAAAATCCTTGGCCTCATCAAGCTTGCCCTGCTCAAGACAGATTGCACCGAGATTGAACAGAATAAGACATTCATCCTCGACGGTACCTTGGAAGCTCAGAGCCTTTTTATACATACTAATAGCTCTATTCTGGTCACCTTCATTGTAAAACCTTTCTGCAAGGGTCATATAATTTTTTCTTTTTGTCTCCATTATCTCACTCTCTCAACGGTCTCTCCAGAAAAAAAGTAGAGGGTCTCCTCTACCTTAAAGCTTAAAGCTCCCGATATGTCTGTACTTCTTGCCCTCGACTTCAACATCATCAAGCTTTATCTCCCAGCCTGTACCTATCCCTTGAAGCTTAGCAAGCTCCTCACAATAGTACATCACTATACCTGCATCCATGAGATTGTTGTCCCCGCCTTCCTCTACGACATACAGGTCTATTTGGGTATCGTGGACCACAAACCTCCAAGGCTGCTTGTTGAACCTTGATGGTGCAAACCTAATATAAAACAAAAGATCTCCAAGACTTCTCATTTCCAGCTCATCCATAGTTATGGGTTCCCCAAGTTTTTCCTTGAATACAAGTTCTTCTACTCCCAGTCTCTCGCTGAATGGCTCATGTATGAACGGATTTTTAGGCTTTGGATAACCAAACGCAAGGATTGCTTCGTAATCGCTTGAGGTGTCACCGAAAATCACTGTCTTACGTTCCTTATCAACGCCATTGAGGCTGACCCAGCAGGTGCCCATACCCATATTGTTCAAACCGGTTACAAGCTTTTCCATGTTGTATCCGCTTAGGAGAAGAGTCTTTTCATCCTTTGAAGAAAAATCAAATGCGATATAGTGAGGACTTTCGATCATTACTCCGGCATAACCTCCAAGACCCTTGAGGCTGTCATAAATATGCTGACCATACTCATAAAGCTTCACTTTCATGTTTATCCCTGAAAGCTCTTCGTTTATACTGCCTACCAGACCTTCAACCTTTATTAAATCGGCTTCGGTAATGGCTTTTTTCTTAAATTCCCTTGTTGATTTTCTGGTCTTTAAAAAGTTCATCATATTCATGTGCTTCTCCTCCTTGATATAAAATGATATGTTAATTGATTCCAATAATTGAACCAATCCTCCCCACAAATGGAAGGAAGTGTATGTGTACTGTTACACTTGCAGTTATACCCAAAATTATCCCCGCAGCAACGTCAGTCGGGTAATGTACTCCAAGATATATCCTGCTCATCCCGATAATAATGGCCATAAAGAATACCAATATTGTAAATCTAGGCATATTAAGGGCTATAGTTGTAGCTAGAGAGAAGCTTGCGGTGGTATGGCCTGAAGGAAATGAATAATCGCTAAGATCTATACCAAAGGTGTGAAGATGCTCAAGTATCTTGTACGGCCTTTCCCTGCTGAACAGCTTCTTAAGCGACTGTACGAATATCTGGCCAAATGACAAGGCAACTATTGCTTCCAAGCCCATAAGCTTTACCTGTTTTGAACCAAAAACAATAAGAGCCATTGCAAATATAGTCGTAAAAACTGCGCCTCCAAGGTCAGTCACTCTTATCATGATCCTGTCCAGGTACTTGTTTTTGATCCTTGTATTTATTAAATGTATAAAGTGAGAGTCAAATTTTTTTAATATTTTCATCGTATAGAGCTCCTAGGTTTTATCTAAAACAATTATATTACATTTCTACCCGATTATCAAAGATTATATAGCCTCACAAGCCGCTGTAGTAGTATTGCACCTTGGCTTTGTTCCTTATTATGGCATATCTAATGTACCTTCTCATATCAATATTCATCAACGCATGTTTTTATGGTAGAATTAAACTTGATTCCAGGAGGTGCAAAATGAGATTCAGCAGAGAGCAAGAATCAGCAATCAGGCATAAGGAGGGACCGGCATTAGTCCTCGCTGTACCAGGCGCAGGCAAAACAACTGTAATTATCCATAGAACCTATGGGTTGATACATCAGCACGGAGTAGACCCCTCCAGCATATTATCAATAACGTTCAGCAGAGCCTCAGCCAGGGACATGTCATCAAGGTACAGGAGGAGCTTCACTGGTAGTCCTGTCCCGGACTTTTCTACTATTCATGCTTTTTGCTTTAGTGTTGTTAGGGACTTTGCAAAAAAATCAGGGAAGAGTTTCAGACTTATCGAAGATGAGGGTACAAGCATAAATAAATTCAGCATTGTCAAAAATCTTTACCTTGAAAAAAACGGTTACCAGATTACCGAGGAAAAACTGGAAAGCTTCTTCTCACATGCTGGTTATATAAAAAATATGATGCTTGATCTTAAGGAATATGACAGTGCCAGATCATCCGACATCGAAGGCTTCCATGAGCTTTTTACAGCCTATGAGGACTTTAAGAAAAAGAACAGGCTTATTGATTTTGACGACATGCTTGGAATAGCTTATAGACTTTTAATCAAGCATCCAAGTCTGCTGGCAAACTACAGGTCCAGGTACAGATATGTGCAGCTTGATGAAGGTCAGGATACTTCAAAGCTTCAGCTTGTAATACTAAGGCTGTTGTCAGAGCCTGGAAACAATCTTTTTATAGTTGCTGACGATGACCAGTCAATATACGGCTTCAGAGGCGCTCATCCAGAGGGTCTTCTTTCCTTCTCAAAGGATTTCCCCGATGGAACGATATACTTTATGGAGGACAACTACAGGTCAAGCGCGAACATTGTATCTGTATCCGGTCAGTTTATATCACAAAACAGCGATCGGTATAAAAAGACGGTAAGGACGAATAATCCACAGTTTGAACCCGTTCAGATATTGAGGTTTAGAGGCGCTGATGATCAATACAGTTTTTTGGTTGAAGAACTGTCAAATATTTCAGATCCATCTGAAACTGCAGTATTGTTCAGAAATAATCTGTCCTCAATAGGGATAGCAAATGCACTCGATGCTAATGACATCCCCTTCTATACGCGGGATTCAAGACTAAGATTTTTCAATCATTGGTTGATAAAGGATATTGAAAGCTTTCTGAGACTTGCAGAGGATCCAAAGGACAAGTCGGCATTTGAGAACATTTATTTTAAGACTAAGGGTTATATTTCAAAGAGGATGATGCAGCATGTGAAGGGTAAGGGCTATAACGAAACAGTATGGAAAAGGCTGCTTTCCTTTCCGGGTCTTACTGAATTTTACAGACGTCAGATAAATGAGCTGGAGCTTGACTTCAGAAGATTGGCAAGGTTAAAGCCCGAACCTGCAATAAGATTTATTGAGGACAGCTTACGCTATGTGGAATATCTAAAGGATAATTCACAAAGGTCGGGGTATACATTCGACTATCTAAAGGAGATGCTCTACCATTTGGGCTGTATTGCGAAAAAATCAGACAACAAGGATGATTTCAAGGATAGAATGAGGAAGCTTGAGGCAATATTCTCAAATCAGAATCGAAATAAGACGGGCGTGGTTTTGTCAACCATTCACTCCTCAAAGGGTCTTGAGTATGATCATGTATATATAGTTGACCTCATAGAAGGTGAGTTCCCTTCCCAGTCCAGTATTGAGGAGCTGAATAAGGGTTCTTGTCAGCTTTATGAAGAGGAAAGAAGGATTTTTTATGTTGGCATGACCAGAGCGAGGAAAAAGCTTCATCTTATAACCTATGACTCAGTTAACGGAGAGGGCGTCAAAGCTTCAAGATTCCTTGGAGAGCTTCAACTCCAGCATAAAAAGCAATAGACCAGCAGGCTGGTCTACAGCACCTCTACTTCAGGGGTGCATTTATAAATCACGTTCTTTCTCTCTACAATTATGGTTGTCTTGGAGGATAGCAGCCTATCCTCCTTGATTTGTGTCAAAAGATCCTTATTTGGATTTATAGCTACCGGATTTCCTATTCTTCGAAGCATAGAAAGGTCGCCAGTGGTGTCGCCATATGCATAGCTTGAATCAAGATCGACGTTATGAGCTGAAATTATCTCGTCAACAGCCTTCTTCTTGCTTTCAGAATCCCACATCCTCCTTATCTCACCTGTAAACCTGTTGTCATCGTCTACAAAGTACTCAGTCCCCCTATATTCTGTTGCACCATATTTTTCAGCCATCCTGGATACAAGGAAATCAGGGCTTCCTGATATGAAAAAGACTTTATGACCCATTGATTTGTGCCAATCTATTTGACCTCTGGAGTACTTATATACCATATCCCAGTTTGTTTCTATTACATGGTTTGCTACGTAATCCACGTGGTCTCTTTTGATCCCTTTTAGTTCGTCCAGATATACACCCGCCAGGATTTCAAGGTATTCCTCGAAGTCTCCATATCTTCTTTCCCATTCGTCATAGGCTTTCTTCACCTTGGTGTACCATACCTCCGGATCTATGATCTCAAAGCTTATCAGCTTTCTAAAGTGCTCGATCATAAGGGAATTTCTGAATATCGTTCCGTCTATATCAAAAAATGCTGCCGTAGTACCCATCAACCTATCAACTCTCTCCCATTATACTTTTTCAGTTAATTATCCTCATTTTCAGCGTAACTGCATTATGATGTGAATTGGCAAAATCATCATCCATGGCATAGACTCCCTCAACCGATATATTGTCTGAGACCAGGAATCCGTCTACAACTGCCTTAAAAGTGATCCCTTGGATGTAAGGAGATTTCAGTGATCTTTTAGTAGGGGTGGCCTTGTCTATAGCCCAGGAAAAACCTTCAGGAACAAACTCCCCAGGCAAATCCTTCAGCCAGCTTGGCCATGCCTCCACAGCTGTAAAGCTATGTGGATCTGTTCCCGGCAGACTGTGACTCCAGTCTCCCCCGACGATCACATAATTACCCTGTGAATACTCGGAGCTTATAAAGCTATTAAGCTCTCTAAGCTGCATTTCTCTGGTTATTTCCTTGTCGTTATAGGGTGAAAGCTGTAGATTTATAAGTACCAGTTCTCCGCCATTGCGTACAGGATGCCTTGTCTCAATAAAACACCTGTCCATGAGGAACAGATCCATGGGCCAACTATCTGTATTATACAGATTATGTCTTTCAGCCCTTAAAATATTGTACCTGGACATTGTCATCAATCCGCTTTTAACCTTGCCGATAGGCCTGAATATTGGAAGCGGTATGAAATCAGCATCGTGATTGATTCCGAACACGCTGCCAAAATGGGGGTAATTTATCCTAAAATAATCTGACTGGTCAATCTTTTGACTTCTTGAGGATCCAATGTCTACCTCCTGGATAAAGAATATCTCCGAGTCTGTAGAGTCGAGATCAAGAATGAGAGAATCAAGATTCTCCTGTATATTAACCTTGTCAGCCCTTTTCTCCGGACTTCCACCTTCGAAATACGAAACTTGAGTATCATCCAGTCCACCATAACCTATGTTGAGAGTAGTTATGCCTATGGTTTCTCCTACCGGGATCTCAGCTACCTGATTGTTGGTCACAGAAAGAGGGATGGATCCTTCGAAATCAGAATCTGTGATGGTTAGATATGCAAGAGTTCCTGAAAACAGCAGAATAAAAGCCATTACAAAAACTAATAATACCTTGATCCATCTCATGGTTTACCTCCAAATCACACCGGATTTCTCTTTGAGTAGAATACACTTATTGTCCCTGGGCCTGTATGAGCGCCTATAACAGCTCCTATCAAACTAATGTAAAAGTCATTGACTCCAAATTTCTCTGCTATCATTTCCCTGATTCTCTCTGCAGCCTCAGGATCATCCCCGTGGTATATGAATACCTTCCTGTTGGAGAGATCCTTGTCAACGGATCTTTCTTCCATCAGCTCGAGGATCCTTCTAAGGGCTTTCTGTCTCCCTCTAACCTTGTCAACCGGTCCAAGCTTACCCTCCTTGACCTCAAGCACAGGTTTTATATTCAGCATACCTCCCAGAACAGCACTTGTTTTGGAAACTCTGCCGCCTCTGTAAAGGTATTCTATGTCATCGACGGTAAAAATATGATCAATATTTTCAATATAAAAATTCGCCGTTTTAAGTACCTCTTCCATTGAAGCTCCTTCATTAGCCTTTTTTACCGTCTCATAGACTATCATACCGAATCCTCCGGATGCGGCCCTTGTGTCTATAAGCTCTATGTCAAGCTCAGGATACTTTTCTAAAACACTGTTCTTAGCCATTCTTGCTGACTGAAATGTTGCTGAAAGCTCAGATGAGAAGCCAAGATATATGGCTGATTTACCTTCACGTGCAATTCTTTCAAAAGACTCCTCGAACACGTGAGGCGGCAGTTGGGCTGTCTTATATATCTTCCCTTCCCTCATGCCGTCATAAACACCCTTTGGGGTTATATCAAGCTGATCCCTATATTCTATTTCCTCGTTAATAACCAGCAGCGGCAGAACCTCCAAGCCCAGCTCAGCAGCAAGTTCTGGTGGTAGATCACAACAGCTGTCAGTGATTATTTTAATAGTCATACTCTTACCTCCTTGCACATTTTCCCTATATGTATGCCCATTATTATAGCATATTACAACACGTTATTGCTAAAATTAACCACTTTTGAAATAACATGACTTATACTATGATTATAATGTAAAATAGAACCAGGAGGGATCATATGGATAAAATAATGGATAGATTTTTAGAGTATGTAAGGATCGAAACCACTTCGGATGAAAGCTCAACATCGGTTCCGAGTTCATCGGGGCAATTAGCTTTAGGAAAACATATAGCTGCCGAGTTGAAGTCTCTGGGACTGGAGAAGGTTAATATTGATAATAACGGATATTTAACAGCAGCTCTGCCGGCTAACACCGATACTGATCTTCCAGTAATCGGTTTCATAGCCCATATGGATACGAGCCCCGATATGTCCGGAAAAAATGTTTCTCCAAGAGTGATAGAAAAATACGATGGAGGCGATATTCTGCTCGATCCTGCTGAGGGGATAGTTTTGTCACCAAGGGATTTCCCTGAATTAAGTCAGCTCATTGGAAAATCCCTTATTACCACTGACGGCTCCACTCTGCTTGGGGCAGATAATAAAGCCGGAATAGCTGAGATAGTAACTGCAGTTGAGTACCTTATAAATAATTCTGGGATACCCCACGGTGAAATAAGGATTGCTTTTACTCCTGATGAGGAGATCGGCAGAGGTGCTGACCACTTCGACGTGGATGGCTTTGGGGCGGACTGGGCTTATACAGTCGACGGAGGACCTGTAGGTGAACTTGAGTTTGAAAATTTCAACGCTGCCTCTGCTAAGATTATTATCAACGGCAGAAACGTCCACCCTGGAACAGCCAAGAACAAGATGATAAACTCGATCCATATTGCCCATGAGCTGGGTGGTATGCTGCCTGTAAATCAAAGACCTGAATATACTGAAGGATATGAGGGCTTCTTCCATCTTATGAGAATCGACGGTACAGTTGAAAGAACAGAGTTAAGCTATATCATAAGAGATCATTCAATGGAGGAATTTAATAATAAGAAATCGATCCTTCAGGAAGCAGTGGACTACATAAATAAAAAATACGGTCAGGTGGCGGAGTTGACATTGAAGGATTCATATTACAATATGAGGGAGAAGATCGAGCCGGTATATTATATCATCGAGCTTGCTGAAAAAGCTATGATAAGACTTGGTATCGAGCCTATGATCAAGCCAATAAGAGGCGGGACTGATGGCTCAAGGCTATCCTTTATGGGGCTTCCATGTCCAAACCTTTTTACCGGGGGCTACAACTTCCATGGAAAATATGAGTTTATCACTATAGAAGGTATGAAGCTGGCAGCACTTACAATAGTTGAAATAGCAAAACTTGCTGCTGAAGAACAGTAAAATCATAACTACCGGCTTAGCCGGTAGTTTGCTCTGCCCCTATAAGGGGCTTC
>DAIPJA010000082.1:0-9034 GCA_036770525.1 Gudongella sp.
AACGTGGGGTTTCGTTCTTTCAAATTTTTGCTTACCCATTTCTTAATCCTCCCTTAATAATATTCTTCCTAAGAAAACTTATCCGGGTGTTTCTAATTTTATATGGAGCCCACGACCGGACTTGAACCGGTGACCTCTTGCTTACCATGCAAGTGCTCTACCTCCTGAGCTACGTGGGCTTACAATATGTTATTTTACTATTGAACCATAGCCTTGTCAATACTCATTCTCCAATTATAAGGTATCTTTCGATTTTCCTTTTTACCCTTTGAAGAGCGTTGTCGATGCTCTTTACCCTACGGTTCAAGTCTGTCGCTATCTCCTCATAGCTTCTTCCCTCCACATAGGATTGGAGTACCTCTCTTTCAAGTGAAGTCAATAGTCCAAACAGCTTTTGCTCGATACTGTCCATCGATTCCTTTCCAATTATAAGCTCCATGGGATCGGTCGACCTTCCTGAGCCTACAGTCTCCATAGCACTTGAGCTTCCCTCGCCATAGGTGGGCTTGCTAAGGGAGACGTAGGTATTCAAGGGTATATGTTTTTGTCTTGTTGCCGATTTGATCGCTGTGATCATTTGTCTTGTAATGCAAATATCCGCAAAACTCTTAAAGGATGATGCCCTATCTGTGTCATAGGTTCGGATAGCCTTGTAAAGTCCTATCATTCCCTCCTGCACAATGTCATCCCTGTCAGCTCCCACTATATAGTAGGAGTGTGCTTTGATCTTCACGAAATCCTTATACTTGTAAATAAGGTGTTCAAGCGCAGAAATGCTGCCATCATTTGCTATGGCAACGATTTGTTCGTCTGTCTTTGTATCCAGATTCTCCTGTGATTCGGATACTATTCTGTCAAAGCTCATTTCCACTCCTCCAGCAATCAAGTCATAATATCTATTTATCCCAGTCTTTCAGCTTGTGGTAGACTCTGTCGGCAAGTCTTCCCAATTGAATATCGTTCTTCATATTTATCCTTTTCCTTTTTCTTGCAGCAAGACTCATCTCGTCATCGATCTCCGCCTCCAACTCTCTGGCAGAAAGTCTGGTCCCGCCCCGGGAAAGTATTATCTCCTGCTCTGTTCTGTCCGAGGTTGCAACTCTGATCCTTTTTAATCGTCCAAGCTCATCGAGCATTTTCTCGATATAATGGTCTGCAAGCTCATTTTCCTTTGTATAAACAACCGTTATGCCTTTGTACTCCTCTTCCTTGCGTATGCTCCCCTTAACCAGGTGAGCATCAAAAACAACTATGGTTTTTATTCCGGAATAGTGGTGGTACTCAGAGAGTATCTCCAAAAGCTCAAGCCTTGCCTGCTCAAAGTCGACCGCTGCAACTTCTTTTAGTCTGTCCCAGGAATTAATAATGTTGTAGCCGTCAACTACAAGTATCTCCTTGTTTTTGCTATTCCCTGCCATGAGATTGTCTCACTGCCTCATAGATCAAAATCGAAGCCGCATTGGATGCGTTCAACGAGGATATTTTCCCCTTCATTGGAATGCTTACAAGAACATCGCACTTATCCTTGACCAACCTTGAGAGACCCTTGCCCTCGCCACCGATGACTAGACCTATTGAGCCAGTCATCTCAGTATCCGAATAGGACTTCTCAGCCTCTGCATCGGCACCGTAGAGCCATAGCCCCTTTGCCTTAAGCTCCTCCATCGTCTGTACGATGTTGCTCACCTGGGCGATCTTCATATGCTCAACCGCTCCTGCAGAGCTTTTATATACAGTCTGGTTCACCATTGCCGATCTTCTCTTGGGAATTATTACTCCATGAACTCCAGCGCACTCAGCAGTTCTTATGATAGCTCCCAGATTATGAGTGTCCTCGATCCCATCCAGTACCACTACAAAGGGCTTTTCTCCCCTTGCCTTTGCTTTAGCCAGTATCTCATCCACAGACGAATATACAAACCCCGTGACAAGAGCCACGACCCCCTGGTGTGCGTTTCCCTGAGCCATTGAATCCAATTTTGTCTTGTCCACCTGCTGGACTACTATCTTTCTGTCCTTGGCTATGCCAATAATCTTTGTTATAGAGCCCTTCAACTCTCCCTTGAGAACATAAAGCTTATCTATCTGCTTCTCTGATTTCAAAAGTTCAAGTACGGGATTCCTGCCTGCAACATACATTTCATTCATATATTATTCTCCTCTTCCAAAGGCTATCTTTGAGCCTCTCTATTCATATCATCAAAAAACTCTCTTACTTCAACTATTTTGCCACAGGTCATGGCTCCCTCCGGACATGGGCCGTTCACACAGCCCGGACCGGCGTTCTTGAACAGGGTGGGGTAAACCTTCTTTACCTCCCTGAGCATCTCGATCCCAAGTCTTCTTATCTCCCACTGTGCTCTGTTGCAGGTTCTTAGTGCAAAGAAATTTAAGAGGCTCCTGGCATTCATAGTAACTACTATCTTGGTCTCACAGGCGTTGGGAAAAACGTATCTTGCATCCTCGATGGCATCCTTTTCAGCTCTTTGCCTGGCGACCTTTTCCTTTCTGCCCTGAGCCAGGTAAGCATCGTAATGCTCTGCAAAGAGTATCTCAACAAGCCTATCGTATGCTGCCTGGTCAGCCTCCATCGTCTTTATGAACAACTCCCTGGCCTCAGGATTTTTTTCTATGCTTGGCGGGATGATGTATTCAAACTGATCAAGTCTCACATACCTTTGCGATTGCTGGGAATAACTGGCTATCCTGTGTCTTACCAGCTGATGGGTCAGGGTCCTGGAAACCCCCTCTATTCCAAATGTGAAGCTCACATGCTCTATCGGGCTTTCGTGTCCCAGATCCATTAAAAGGTCAAGAAACTTATGGACTCTCTCCTCATCCTGTCCCTGCTCTATCTCATCTATTCCCACCGGAGAGTAGCATAGCTTTGCAGCAGAGGCTACAAGCTTCTCGCCATCCGGAGTATATCTAAGCAATTGTACCTTCATGGGGCCTCCTCCTATCCTTTGATCTTCTTAATGTCTTCAAACAGCTCCATCAGCCTCTCATCCCTTCCTGAAAGGTAGAGATAGCCCATCAGGCACTCGAAGCCTGTGGCATATTTATAATCGATCAACTCAGCGTTCTTAGGCGAGGTATTGGTCTTTGCATTCCTGCCCTTCCTGACCATCTCTCTCTCCCTGTCGTCCAGCTTATCATCAAGGCTGTGAACCAATGCGGCCTGAGATGCCGCGCTTACATAGCCAGTAGCCTTTTTATGGAGAAGCTTGGAGTTTTGGTCCCTATTAAGGATGACCGTCCTCACAAAGAGCTCGTAAACCGCATCTCCGATATAAGCCAGCTGAAGGGGTGAAAGCATCTCCACATCCTCTCTGCTAAGCGACTGGTTCATTCGCCTGAATATATTCAATTCGTCAAGCTCTATGCTCTTTTCCATTTTACACCATCTTTTGTATCCTCAAGAATGATACCCCTTTCCTTGAGAATATCCCTGATTTCATCCGATTTCTTAAAATCCTTGTTTGCCCTGGCTGCGGTTCTCTCCTCGATAAGCTTTATGATCTCATCATCGGGAAGCTCATCCTTCTTTGACAGTATCCCAAGGACCTTTGCCAGCTCCATAAGGGTACTAAGAGCGTACTCGATCTCCCTATAGCCTGTGGTCTCGTCAACCTCTGAATTTGTGAACTTCACAAGGTCAAATACCGAAGCGACGGCATCTGCAGTATTAAGGTCATCCTCCATGCTTGCAATAAAGCTGTCCCTGTATGAATCCACTCTTGAAGCGAACTCCTTATTGAGTTCCGGATCATTCTTGTCTACTCTTTCAAGGCAGTATTCAAGGTGTTTCTTTGCATTGTAAAGCCTCTCAAGGCCATTCTTATTCTGATCCATAACCTCTCTGCTGAAATTTATCGGCGATCTGTAATGTGCTGAAAGCAGGAAGAATCTTAAAACCTCAAGGTCGTATTCCTGGTGGATCTCCTTTATTGTAAAGAAATTCCCAAGGGATTTTGACATCTTCTGATTGTCCACAAAAAGCATCCCGTTGTGAAGCCAATAGTTGGCAAATGGCTTACCTGAAAGCGTCTCCGACTGGGCTATCTCATTCTCGTGGTGAGGGAACTGAAGATCCTCTCCGCCTGAATGGATGTCGATCGTCTCGCCCAATAACACCTTTGCCATAACAGAGCACTCAATATGCCAGCCTGGTCTTCCCTTGCCCCATGGGCTGTCCCATGATGGTTCGCCGGGCTTTTCCTTCTTCCACAGAACAAAATCCAGAGGATTTCTCTTGTCCTCATTTACCTCGATCCTGGCACCGCTTTGCAGCTCGTCAATGTTTTTCTTGCTCAGCTTTCCATAATCCTTTGCGCTTTCTATGCTGAAGTAAACATTGCCGTCTACTGCATAAGCCGCACCCTTTTTCTCCAGCTCAGCTATAAACTGGACCATCTGTGAGATGTAGTCAGTTGCTTTTGGATGCACGGTATTGTAATCGTAGATATTAAGTCCCTGTGCGTCCTCCTTAAAGGCAGCTATATATCTGTCTGCCACCTCCTTGACAGTTATATTCTCCTCATTTGCCTTATTGATGAGCTTATCATCGATATCTGTAAAGTTGACTACAAATTTCACGTCATAGCCTCTGTATATGAAAAATCTTCGCAATGTGTCGAATATTACCAAAGGTCTTGCATTCCCAACATGGATAAAGTTATAGACAGTAGGTCCGCAATTGTACATGGATACCTGACCCTCTACCACAGGCACAAATTCTTCTTTTCTTCTGGTTAGTGAATTGTACAGCTTCATATGCTTACCTCCTGATCTTATTTAATGCAAAAATCGTCTCTGATTACGGAGACGATTTTTAAGTATTCGTTGTTAAAAGCATCTCCTGCTATCAAGTCCATTCTACACGATTGAGATGCTTATTTCAATAGGCGCCTACCTGTTGAGTATGGCGTCTGCCCTTGATATTATCCTGTCTTTGCCAAGAAGGTACAGCACATTGACAAGCTCGGGGCCGTGAGCACTTCCAGTAAGAGCTACCCTTACAGGCATGAAAAGGTTCTTTCCCTTTATTCCTGTCGCTGCCTGGATTAGCTTCATAAAGCCCTTGGCATATTCCATATCGATCATATCTATCTTTTCAAGCTCAGCCTTGATTGCCTGCATAAGGACCTTGGCATTTTCATTATCAAGATGCTCTGCATAAGCCGCTTCCTCTATTTGAAGCTCATCCTTGAATATGAAATCCACCTTCTCAGGCAATTCAGATAGTGTAGACATACCTTCCCTTACAGTATCTATAAGGATATTCAGCCACTCTTCATTTTCCTTTACGAACTCATTATCTATAAATCCAGCTTCAACAAGATATGGAACACTCAGTGTGCTTATCTCCTCTACGGACTTGCTCCTTATATAGTGTCCGTTGACCCAATCCAGCTTATCCTTGTCGAATATTCCGCCGGTCTTGGATACCCTCTCGAAGGAAAATCTTTCGACCATATCCTCCATGGAAAGGATCTCCTCATTGTCCTCAGGACTCCAGCCTACCAATGCAAGGTAATTCACAAGCCCTTCAGGCAGGTAGCCCTTAGTTCTGAAGTCATCCACAGAAACATCTCCGTGTCTCTTTGACAGCTTCTTTCTTTCCTTATTAAGAACAGTCGGCAGGTGAACATAGGTCGGCTTTTCCCATCCAAAGGCCTCGTAAAGATAAATATGCTTGGGAGTTGACGGAAGCCACTCCTCACCTCTTACTATATGGGTTATTCCCATCAGCTGGTCATCGACAACTACTGCCATATGGTAGGTCGGGTATCCGTCTGATTTCAAAAGAACCTGATCGTCTATGTCATTGGTGTTAATTATAATGTCGCCTCTTACCAGATCATGGAAGTGTATATCCCTGTTGTATGGGAGCTTCAGTCTTACAACGTGCTCCTCCCCTGCCGCCACTCTTTTCCTTGCATCCTCAAGAGGAATATTTCTGCAGAAGCCGTCGTACTTTGGCACCATGCCCTTGATTTTCTGCTCTTCCCTTACCGCCTCCAGCCTGTCCTTTGAACAGAAGCAGTAGTAGGCGTGTCCTTTTTCAAGAAGCTCCTCAACATACTTTCTGTAGATCGGAAGTCTTTTTGACTGGACATATGGACCGTATTCTCCTCTTTCCACAACATGACCATCCTCAATGAATACTCCCTCATCATACTTTACTCCAGCCCATTCCAGAGACTGGATAAGATTCTCTATAGCTCCTTCAACAAACCTGGTCTGGTCAGTATCTTCTATCCTCAATACAAATTTGCCGCCATTTCTTTTGGCAAACAGATAATTGTAAAGAGCTGTCCTGAGTCCACCGATATGAAGATATCCCGTAGGACTGGGGGCAAATCTCACTCTGATCTCACTCATTTACTGCACCTCCTGATAATCATCTATAAATCTACTCTTGATTTTATAACTTTAGTCCTGCTTCTGCAAATACTCCTTCAATTCTGCCCTTCAATTTATCAACAGCGATTTCTTCCTTGCTGTCACTGCTTCTAAGGGAAAATTCGACGACTCCCTCTGCCGCCTTCTTGCCAACAGTTACTTGAACAGGCACTCCAATAAGATCCCTGTCGTTGAACTTGACTCCCACTCTCTCGTTCCTGTCGTCGAGAAGTGTTTCAACACCAAACGACGTAAGCATTGAGTAAAGCTTCTCTCCAAGCTCGGCTTGCTCCTCGTTCTTGGAGTTTACTACTGTTATGATCGCATGGTAAGGAGCGGCAACAAGCGGCCAGTTGATACCTTTCTCGTCATGGTATTGCTCAACTATCGCAGCAACTGTCCTTGAAACTCCAACGCCGTAGCTGCCCATAACAAACGGCTTTTCCTTGCCATTCACATCAAGGAAGGTTGCCCCAAGACTTGTGCTGTACTTGGTTCCCAACTGGAATATGTTCCCTACCTCGATCCCTCTTGCCATCCTCAGTGGTTCTCCGCAGACGGGGCAGCTGTCCCCTTCAACCACCATAAGAAGATCATCCGCAACCTCTCCGGTAAAATCCCTTCCAAAGTTCACATTCTTCAAATGGTAGTCAGTTTCATTGCCTCCAACCACAAGATTGGCTATTTCGGTCACTCTCTTGTCAATAATTAGTCTTGTGCCTTCCTTTAATCCAACAGGGCCTGTAAATCCTTTATTCGCTCCAGTTATTGCTATTATCATATCCTCGTCAGCCATTTCAATCTCATGTCCTGCAGCTCCTAGGAAATTCGCCAGCTTTGTTTCATTAAGCTCTCTATCTCCAGGTACCATAACAACTACAGGCTTGCCCTGAACTGAATATACCAGCGACTTACCAAACACGTATTTCTCAGTTCCAAAAAATTCCACAAGCGCGTCTATAGTCTTTACCTCAGGTGTCTTGACTCTTTCCATCTGAAGCTGTTCCATGCTGTGTGCAGGTGCTTTGTACACCACCTCAGACTTTTCATCAGTAGCAGCAAAGTCGCAATGGTCGCAATAAGCGACAACTCCTTCGCCAACGTCACTCATAGCCATGAATTCGTGGGATATCTTCCCGCCCATGGCGCCGGTGTCTCCCTGAACTACCTTGTAATCCAGCTTTAATCTTGTAAATATTGCGTCATAAGCGTCCCACATCTTTTGATATGCTTCCCTCATGCCGTCATCATCAAGGTCAAAGCTGTAGGCATCCTTCATTATGAACTCACGACACCTCATAAGACCAAATCTTGGTCTTTTTTCATCCCTGTACTTCGTCTGGATCTGATAAAGATTCAAGGGCAGCTGCTTGTAGGATCTGATTTCATCCTTTACAAGATCAGTAAAGTATTCCTCATGCGTAGGCCCGAGACAAAACTCTCTGTCATTCCTGTCCTTCAGTCTCCACATCTCAGGTCCGAAATTTGCCCATCTTCCAGATGCCTCCCAAAGCTCTCTTGGCTGGATAGCAGACATTAGGAGTTCCTGGGAGCCTGCTCTGTCCATTTCCTCTCTTACAACCTGCTCCACCTTCCTAATGGTCCTGTAGCCCAATGGCAGATAGGAATACACTCCGCTTACAAGCTTTCTTATCATGCCTGCCCTAAGGAGCAGCTGATGACTTGGTATTTCGGCCTCTGAAGGCACCTCTCTAAGGGTTGGCATATACATCTTTGACATTCTCATTCAATTCACCTCGTTGGTATAGTTTTAAGCTGACAAAAAACCCCTCATCTCAGCAAGAGACGAAGGGTCGGTTCCGCGGTACCACTCTTATAAACCACATTGGTTCACTTTATGGCTTTAACGCTGCCTTGCGTCTGGTGCTCCAGATACTCCGGGACGGGTTTGCGATACAGCGGGCCAGAGATCTTTCAGCCTCGGATCTCCTCTCTTAGACCATGAAAACCGCTACTATTCCCCTTCTTCGTTAATATTGATTAGTTTACACAAATGAATCTTAGTTGTCAATCCATTTTTTCTATGAGACAAACTGCCTGAGCTGATATACCTTCCTCTCTACCCTCAAAACCGAGCCATTCGGTGGTGGTGGCTTTGATACCTATGTTATCAGGCGAGGTTTCAAGTACTTCAGCAATGTTTATCCTCATCTTATCTATATGTGGTGCGAGCTTTGGCCTTTGCGCAGCTACGACACAATCGGCATTCACCAGTCTGTATCCTCTGGAGCGCATAATATTCTTGACCCTTCCAAGGAGAACCAGGCTGGATATATCCTTATAGCTTTGGTCAGTGTCGGGGAAATGCTTCCCGATGTCACCCTCAGCCATCGCGCCCAAAATGGCGTCCATCAGGCTGTGGACCAGGACATCCGCATCCGAGTGCCCTAATAAGCCCATCTCGTGTTCGATCTCCACTCCGCCCAGTATAAGTTTTCTACCCTCAACCAGCTGATGCACGTCGTATCCTATACCAATCCTCATTTGCTCCTCCTACAGGCCTTCAGAGTTTATTGCTCCGGTATATTTGCCGGCAGCTATAAGCTCTGCAACCACAAAATTCTCCGGTGTGGTTATCTTGATATTATCGTAGATACCCATAAGC
>DAIPJA010000083.1:0-8832 GCA_036770525.1 Gudongella sp.
ATACGGACTAAGACTTGAAAATCTTTCTATAATGAGGGAAGAGATCACAAGGTTGCGAGAAATTTATGGACCAAAGGGACTTAATATACTTCTTGGGCTTGAATCGAATCTGGTGGGATTAGATGGTGAACTTGACGTAGATGAAGATATAATAAAGCAGCTGGACATCCTTCTTATGGGGTACCACTATGGCGCAACTCCTGGAAGCATAAGGGATGCTCTTGGGTTATATGTTACACCTCAGCTTGCTAAGCTGTTTGCAGGTACTATGGAGGGATCTGTTGAAAGAATGACTGAGGCATATATCAAGGCCATGGAAAGGTATCCAATTAATATAATAACTCATCCCGGCTCAAAAGCTAAAGTTGATATTGTCGAGGTAGCAAAAAAAGCTGCTCAAACTGGGACGGCTTTGGAAATAAGCTCCAAGCACGACGAAATGTCAGTAAAAAGCCTTGAGCTGATCAAGGATATTCCCGTAATGCTGTATCTTAATAGCGATGCACACGATCCGGCAAATGTTGGTGAAGTAGGTAAGGGTATAAAAAAGGCTGAGGAATCTGGGATAAACTTAAAAAGGATAGTTAATATAGCCCATTGAGCTTGGGCTGATGGATAGGAGAGGTGATAGGGATGGAATTTGTAGTAATTACCGGTATGTCAGGAGCGGGGAAGTCACAGGCGATGAAGGTTATGGAGGACATGGGCTATTACTGCATGGACAATCTGCCACCAGCACTCCTTTCCAAATTTGCGGAGCTAACCCACAAATCGACAAAGGAGATAAAAAAGGTTGCCGTCGTTGTCGATATAAGAGGTGGGGAATTCTTTGAGACTCTTTTCCAGGGTTTGGACCAGCTCACTGCTATGGGGATCGGTTTCAAGATATTATTCCTGGATTCAGCCAATGACACTTTAATTAAAAGGTATAAGGAGCTTAGAAGGCCTCATCCATTGAATCCTGAAGGGAATCTATTGGATGGTATTGAGGCAGAGCGTGATGCACTTAGGCAAGTCAAGAGTAGAGCAGACTATATAATTGACACAACCAAGTTAAACCTTGGAATGCTTAAGGAAGAGATGACACGAATATTTATGGAGGGCGAGGAAGCGAGTAAGCTTAGCATATCGGTAACATCCTTCGGGTTTAAGCACGGCATCCTTCTTGATGGAGACCTTGTTTTTGACGTAAGATTCCTGCCTAATCCATTCTACATACCCGAGCTGAAGGAATTTTCAGGATTAGAGAATAACGTAAGAGACTACGTCTTCAGTTGGCCTCAAACACAACTATTTATTGAAAAGACAATGGATCTGCTTGAATTTCTCATCCCGTATTATATAAAAGAAGGTAAGACACAATTGGTGGTAGGTATTGGCTGCACCGGTGGCAAGCATAGATCAGTCGCCATAGCGGAAAGGATAGCAGAGCTTCTTAAGGCTGACGGGCACAGGTCTGTTGTTGACCATAGAGATTTGTAAAGCATAATGAAGGGAAATAGACGATGGATAAGATATTGAACAGATCAAAGACACAGCCTAAGGTAGTGGTGTTGGGCGGAGGTACCGGATTAACGGTGTTGTTGAGAGGCTTGAAGGAAAGAACGTAGAACATTACAGCAATCGTAACTGTCGCTGATGATGGAGGTGGAAGCGGGAGGCTAAGAGAGGATCTTGGCATGCTGCCCCCCGGCGATATTAGATCTTGTCTTCTGGCACTTGCAAACACTGAACCCAACATGGCAAAACTTTTAGGGTACAGGTTTTCAGAGGGTGAGCTTAAGGGACAAAGCTTTGGAAATCTGTTTATTGCAGCTATGAACGAGATACATGGCAGCTTCGAAAAGGCCATAAAAGAGACGAGCAATGTACTTTCCATAACAGGTAAGGTACTGCCTGTAACTCTCGCCAATGCAAGACTCATTGCACATCTTGAGGATGGCACAATAGTTGAGGGAGAATCAATGATACCTGAAATAGCTAAGGCGAGAGGTACAAGTATAGCCCGGATGACAATGACACCGGAAAGGTCCTATCCGCTTGTAGAGGCGGTCAAATCTATCAAGGAAGCAGACCTTATAGTACTGGGACCAGGTAGCTTATATACTTCCGTGATCCCCAATCTGCTGGTTAAGAATATGGTCCTTCATATAAATAAGGCAAAGGCTCCAGTAGTTTATGTGTGTAATGTAATGACTCAGCCAGGCGAAACCGACGGGTACGGAGTAATCCAGCATGTGGATGCTATTATCAGGCACTCTATGGATGGATTTCTGGATTATGTAATAGCCAATACCGAAGGTATACCTAAGAATGTTTTAACCAGATACGGAAGCGATGGAGCAGTTCCTGTTTGCATCCAAAAGGGTGAGGAAAAAGAGCTCAAAAAGAGAGGAATCAAGCTAATCGAGGGCAAGCTCATAGATGTTAAAAATGACTATATACGCCACGATACAGACCTTTTAAGCGATATGCTCTTAAAGCTGGTCTAATCAATTTACAATTCATAATTCACATTTCACAATTGATAGCAAAAAAAAGGGATCCTTTGTTCTACCCTGAATGACGACTGTCATCCTGAGTGAAACGAAGGATCCTATTTATCTTAATCTAACAACCAACATCTAACAGCTAGCAGCTATTCACCTATCTTCTACTACTTTTCAGTCAAATATGCAACTCCAAGCTTTATGGTTTCCTCGATAGCATCTCTGTGTGTTCTCTCAAAGGAGTGGGACGCATCCACACCCGGTCCTATCAACCCGACCTTTATGTCGTAGCCGGATCTTAGGGCTGCGGATCCATCGGAACCGTAATATGGATAAATATCGATATTGTAGCGGATATTATTTGCTTTGCTAAGCTCAACCAGTCTTTTTCTAAGCTCCAGATCATAGGGGCCTGTGCTATCCTTTGCACATATTGTAACTGAGAACTCGTCAGAGGTCTGCCCCTCTCCGGGAGCTGCCATGTCCACAGCTATGAATTCGAAGGTATCCTCAGGTATTGCAGCTGATGCACCATGACCGACCTCTTCGTAATTGCTTATAAAGAAATGGGTTGTAAACTTTGGAGATAATCCTTCATTTATGATCTGTCTAGCAATGCCATATATCGCTATTACTCCTGCCTTGTCATCAAGATGTCTCGATTTGATGAAGCCTGACGGAGTGACAACTACCCTTGGATCAAAGCTTACGAAATCGCCGACCTGGATACCCAATGCTTCAACATCCTCTCGAGTCGAGACCACTTCATCAAGACGAACCTCCATATTTGAGGTTGTTCTGTCAAGAGTTCTGGTTTCGTCGCCGTGAACATGTGAGGAAGCTTTGGTTATGATCAAGGTTCCTGTATACTTTTTACCGTCGAGAGTCGAAATTTGAACGTGCTCCCCCTCAACCGTACTCATTATATAGCTTCCTAGCTGTGACAGCTTTAATCGTCCATTTTCCTTTATTTCCTTGACCATTGCGCCAAGAGTATCTACATGGCCTGACAGGGTCACGGACTTAGAAGTATCATTTCCTGGAATAGTGGCTATCAGCGCGCCTTTACCGGTTAGGACGGTCTTGATTCCCAGCTCCTTAAAAAGGTTTTCGACAAAATCTATTGCTTGCGTAGTGTCACCGGTTGGACTTGGAATCTTAAGAAGACCTGCAAGTTTTTCAACTATTTCATTCATTTCTATATACATAAGTATCCTCCTTCACTATAATAAATACATTATACCCAAAATGCACTCAAGGGGCCATTATTTGTGAAAATGTTTACAAAACGCAGATGAAATGTTGTATAATTAGTATGATATGGAGTAAAATGGGCTATTGGGAGTGGTATCAATGGTAGAGGTAAGCTCTGGAGGAGTGGTGGTATTTGGCAATACTATACTTCTATTGAAGAAGTACAACGGAGATTGGGTCCTTCCCAAGGGAAGGCTTGAAAAAGGAGAAACCTTTAAGACTGCAGCTCTTAGAGAGGTCCTGGAGGAGTCCGGGGTCAAGGGCGAGGTCATAGAATATATCGGTGAGGTAAATTACAAGTACAAGAATCTCAGGGAGGATGAGGTCGTTTATAAGACGGTCCATTGGTATCTTATGAGAACAGGCTCCATGGACTGTGTACCTCAGCGCAAGGAAGGCTTTGTGGACGCCAGGTTCGTTCATATGGACAAGGCAAAGGATCTTGTAAGATATTCGGATGAAAGAAAGGTTATTCTGAAGGGAATAGAAATACTGAAGCAAACGAGGTGATTTCATGTCATTCTCTTCAACAACGAAGAATGAGCTGTCGAGAATAAACATAGAGAGCAGCTGCTGTGCCTTAGCGGAGCTGGCAGCGTTGGTAAGGATGAATGGATCTATCCAAATTACCGGGATGCAGAATATAAACCTAAGGTTTACTACTGAAAATGCAGCCATAGCAAGAAGGATATTTTCTATACTTAAGCTTTTGTATCATACAGAGATCGAAGTAATGGTGCGAAGAAACAAACAGCTAAAAAAGAACAACAATTATCTGATAGTCATACATGATCAAGTAATTTCCCAAAGAATCCTTGATGATGTTGGATTTATTACAAAGGACAGGAAGAATCTTTTTGACCCAAGCTACGAAATAACGGCAGAGCTTATATCCAGCCGGTGTTGCAGAAGGAGCTATGTAAGGGGGTCATTTCTTGGTGGAGGATCACTAAGCAACCCGGAAAAAACCTATCATCTGGAGTTTGTCACAAATCATGAGAGCCACGCGGAAAACCTCAGGGACATAATAAACTCATTTGATTTGACTTCAAAAATAATCCAGAGAAAGGAAAACTTTGTGGTATACATCAAAGAGGGTGAGCAAATAGTCGACCTCCTAAACATAATTGGGGCTCATCAGGCACTATTAAAGCTTGAAGACATTAGAGTTCTTAAGGAAGTGAGAAACAACATCAACCGTCTCGTTAACTGTGAGACGGCAAATCTTGAGAAAACCATAGAGGCATCTATGAGACAAATAGAAAGCATTGAGCTTATCAAAAAAAAGCTGGGACTATCCAGATTGCCCGATAACCTTCGGGAGATCGCAGAGCTAAGGCTGGAATATCCGGATGCGTCACTTAAGGAAATAGGGGAATTGGCGAGTCCGCCTGTAGGGAAGTCGGGAGTAAACCACAGATTTAGAAAAATCGAAGAAATCGCTGAAGAGCTTAGAGGAGGAGTATAGAGATGGAGAAGAGGAAGGTAGAGCTTAAAAATCCAGAGGGTCTGCATGCAAGACCGGCAGCACTTTTTGTAAAGGTTGCAAATAGGTATGAAAGCGAACTGGATATCCAGTCAGAGGCAAGGACGGTCAATGGAAAGAGCATAATCGGTATAATGTCACTTGGAGCATTTCAGGGAGAGGAAATTACACTAATCACCAGAGGTTCTGATGAGAAGGAAATGGCTGATGCACTTGCAAAGCTTATAGAGGAAGGCTTCCAGGAGGTATAACCGCCGGGATGAAGAATATAATTGTTACAAACAACTATTTAGTTCGAGATAAATTCAACAGTTTGTTTGAGATAGAATTTGTGGAAGGTCTTGATTATATAAAGGTCCTATCAACAGTAAGGGACAAACTGCATATTGGGCATCAGCTGTTGACCCATCCCTTGTCAGGAAGTATCAAGCCGAATGAGACGCCCTACAAGAGCGTCATGATATCTGGCAAGAGGACTGAGCTTGACCAATCTGGGCTCATTATCGTAGAGGAGAGCATAGTCACTGCATCAAAGTTCATAGGGAACAAGCCTACGCCCAACTGGCCTGAAGGGATACTTGATGACTTCAGAGTTATAGATTTGTCCCTTATGGAAAACGTCATTGAAAGACTCGGGCATAGATAGAGGTATAAGTCAATCGAAAAAGTATTAGTCAGATGGATAAGATGGCTTCCGCATTACGGAAGTCTTTCTTTTTTTTGCTTTTGTATGATAAAATATCAATATGACTGACAGGGAGTGAGATCATGAAGAAAAATTTTGCACACCTACACGTTCATACTGAATACAGCCTTCTGGATGGTTCTATAAGGATAAAGGATCTTATCTCTCAGACCAGGGCACTTGGCATGGATTCCATTGCAATCACTGACCATGGTGCTATGTTTGGTGTGGTACAATTTTTTCAGGAGGCAAAGAAGCAGGGCATAAAGCCAATACTCGGCTCCGAGGTATACGTTGCTGTTAACAGCAGATTTGACAGAGATCCGAAGGATAAGAGTCAATACCACCTCGTATTGCTGGCAAAGAGCAACAAAGGCTATGAGAATCTTATGAAGGTGGTTTCGGAGGGGTATGTTAACGGATTCTACTATAGACCAAGAGTAGATCACGAGATACTTGAAAAATACAGTGAGGATATAATATGTTTGTCTGCATGCCTTGGTGGAGAGGTACAGCAACAGCTTCTTGACAACAACTACCAAAAGGCCAGGGATACTGCCTTGCTATATGACCGGATATACGGAAGAGGGAATTTTTTTCTTGAGCTTCAGGATCATGGGATACGTGAGCAAGTCGTCGTCAATGAGGAGCTTAGAAAACTGAGCAGAGAGACAGGTATTCCGTTGGTTGCAACGAATGATGTCCATTATCTAAGGAGAGAGGACGCAAAGGTACACGACGTCCTGCTTTGTGTTCAGACAGGTAAGACGGTTGTCGATGAGGATCGGATGAAATTCCCATCGGAAGAATTTTACCTTAAGTCACCGGATGAAATGGAGGATCTTTTCCCTGAAGATATCACTGCTTTGATGAACACTATTGATATTGCCGAACGCTGTAACGTAGAGCTGGAGTTTGGAAAACTCCACCTTCCAAGCTATAAGGTGCCGGAAGGATCAGATAAGGAAGTATTTTTTAGAAACCTATGTATTGAAGGACTTCGAAACAGATACCACGATATTACTCCTGAAATAATGGAGCGCTTTGAATATGAGCTTTCAGTCATAACTCAGATGGGCTATATCGATTATTTCCTTATTGTATGGGACTTTATAAAATATGCCAGAGACAACGGGATAATGGTAGGACCTGGAAGAGGATCGGCAGCCGGAAGCATAGTTTCCTATGCTCTGAATATAATCGACATTGATCCTTTGGAGTACGGACTTCTCTTTGAAAGATTCCTGAACCCGGAGAGAATAACTATGCCTGATATAGACATAGATTTCTGCTACGAGAGACGTGAGGAAGTGATCCAGTACGTCATAGAGAAGTATGGAGCAGACAGGGTTGCCCAAATCGCTACATTTGGTACGATGGCAGCCCGTGGAGCTATAAGGGATGTTGGCAGAGCTGTAAATATGCCCTACGGAGAAGTGGATTACATTGCCAAACAGATACCTGCAGAGCTTGGGATAACCATTGACAGAGCTCTTGAAATAAGCAAGACTTTAAAGACTGAATATGACGAAAACCCGGAGACACGGCAACTAATTGATCTGGCAAGAGCTGTTGAGGGTCTTCCAAGACACACCTCCACTCATGCTGCAGGAGTCGTGATTTCAAAGGAGCCAATCACCAAGTATGCTCCGCTATTGAGAAATAACGATGCTATCACCACCCAGTTCACAATGCTTGAGCTGGAGGAATTGGGTCTGTTAAAAATGGATTTTTTGGGTCTTAGAACTCTTACAGTAATTAGAGACTCCGTTGACCTGATCAAGCGTGAGCATGTAAGGGAGATAGATTTTTCCAAGCTGTCGATGGATGACCCCAAGGTACTACAGTTATTTGCCAAGGCAGAGACTCTTGGGATTTTTCAGTTTGAAAGTGCTGGCATGAGAGCATTCATGAAGGAACTTAAAGCGGATGCCTTTGAGGATCTTATCGCTGCGAATTCGCTGTTCAGGCCCGGGCCTATGAACCAGATACCGACCTTTGTAGCTTGTAAGCACGATCCATCCCTAATTACCTATCTCCACCCATCTCTGGAGCCGATATTGGATGTTACCTACGGCTGCATAGTGTATCAGGAGCAGGTAATGGAAATAGTGAGAAAGCTCGGTGGATATTCCTTTGGAAGAGCAGACCTTGTAAGAAGGGCAATGGGAAAGAAAAAGATGGACGTGATGGAGAAGGAAAGAAGGAACTTCATCTACGGCCAGACAGATGAAAATGGAGAAATATTGCTTACAGGAGCCATAAGGAATGGAGTGGATGAAACCACTGCCTCCAGGATATTCGACCTGATGATAGATTTTGCCAACTATGCATTCAATAAGTCACACTCTGCGGCATATGCTGTTATCGCTTACAGAACTGCATGGCTAAAGGTATACTATCCCGTAGAATTCATGGCTGCCCTGATATCCTCCATCATGGGAAATACATCGCAGGTATCATTGTATATTCAGGAATGTAAAAGACTAAATATTGAGGTTCTGCCTCCTGATATAAATCACTCAGAGGGCAAATTTACAGTAGATAAAGCAAGGATAAGGTATGGCCTGTCAGCGGTTAAAAACGTTGGAGACAACCTTATTTCAGCAATAATTAAGGCCAGAGATGACGGAAGATTTAACAGCTTCACAGAATTTATCGAGAGGATCGAGAAAACTGACGGCTCAGTAATGAATAAGAGAGCTGTTGAAAGCCTTATAAAAGCTGGTGCAATGGATTCTCTCGGAGCCAACAGAGCTCAGCTGTTGTCCATATTTGAAAAGACGATAGATGGAATCCACTCGGACAGAAAAAGGAATCTGGAAGGTCAGTTCTCCCTTTTCGACAATGGTCATACCAGCTACGAGGATAGGCTGCCTGATCTAAGGGAGTTCCCCCAAAATACTCTATTGCAAATG
>DAIPJA010000084.1:0-8805 GCA_036770525.1 Gudongella sp.
CCGCTAAACCTTACAGAGACTTTAACGTTATCTCCGTCCTGAAGAAACTCAATGGCTCTGTTCGCCTTAACATTCAAGTCATGGGATTCGATATTGGGAGTCAATCTTATTTCCTTGATGTTTATGATCTTCTGGTTCTTTCTGGCTTCCTTTTCCTTCTTAGCCATTTCATACTTGTATTTACCGTAATCCATGATCTTACATACAGGCGGCTTTGCCGTCGGAGCTACATTTACAAGGTCCAGCCTTCTCTCTGTAGCCAGCTCTAATGCTCTTTTAAAAGGAACCACGCCCAATTGACTACCATCCACGTCAATAAGTCTAACCTCTTTTTCCCTTATCTCTTCATTGATTTGAAGTTCTTTAATAATCCTACACCTCCCGTGTTTAACAAATAAAAAAGCGGACATAGAAATGTCCGCAAATCGACCACAACAAATTAAGGGCACCTAGTGCCTTGTGGAAATATCTACCCTATGAGCCTTAGCTATAGGGTGAGAAGCGGAAACTTCTACTTTGATGAATATTCAATTCCTTACACATTATATGCTACTGCCAGGTCTTTGTCAAATAAATTATTGCGAAGCCAATTGGTAAATAGCTTTTGAGTATATATCTGCTAGATCAACAAGGTGCTCTATGGCTATATATTCATCCTTTTGATGTGCAACATCCGGCTGACCTGGTAACATGGGGCCGAAGGCAACAGCATTTTGGGTAGCTCTTGCATAAGTGCCACCTCCGATGGTTATTGGTTTTGATTCCTTATCTCCTGTGTGTTCCTGATAAACCTTCATCAAAGTTTCCACAAGGAAGTTATCCACCGGAACATATAGTGGCTTGGAATCAGATTTCCCCTCTGCCAACAGGATAGGGGTGTCCTTCAGGTTATCCCGGATCCCATCATATACTTCCTGAGCAGTCGACTTTATCGGATACCTTACGTTTATAGTAATAATAATCTCATTATCCTTTAATGTTATCATTCCCACATTAAAATTAAGCTTCCCGGAAACGTCATCCTCCAGACCGCACCCAATACTCTCACCGTGGTGATTATTGGCAAGTCTTTCGTTGTATATACGAATAAAGCTGCACATCGAACATCCGCCATTGTAGACCGTTCCAAGAAAACTCATTAGATGTGTTATTGCATTTTCTCCCTTTTCAGGGGTGCTCCCATGGGCAGAGATACCTCTGGCATCTATTACCATGTCATCTCCCAAGTTGGTGAGGGTAACAGGTAAATTCTTTTCATCAGCAAATTTATCGAAGGCTGCTTTGAACAAAACTTTGTCTTTCACACTCAGAACAGCTTTAGCACTGTCTGGAACCATATTTGGTGCAATACCTCCATTAAGCTCCTTAATAAGAACCTCACAGTCCTCTGACTGATGCAGCTTGTACTTAAGGTTGAAAATAATTATACCCTTCTCTCCATGAATGACTGGAAATTCAGCATCCGGAGTAAATGCCATATCAGGGTGCGCTACCTTTGAAAAGTAATGCTCCATGCACCTCCAGCCTGATTCCTCATTCAATCCAAGAATGAGTCTGACTTTCCTCTTCAGGCTGATTCCACTGTCCTTGACCGCTTTCATTGCATAGAGGGCTGCCATAGCCGGACCTTTATCGTCAGTAGTTCCTCTTCCATAAAGCTTTCCACCGTGTATCTCTCCTCCATAGGGTGGATATGTCCATCCATCTCCTTCAGGGACCACATCGAGGTGGGCAAGTATTCCAACAGTTTCCTCACCATCACCCATTTCAAGGTGACCGGCGTAGCCATCCAGATTTAAGGATCTGAAGCCCATACTCTCGCCTAACTTCAGAAAATGGCTTAAAGCTTCATGGTTTCCTTTTCCAAAGGGCATGCCTGGCAGTTCGGACTCCTCAACTGATTTGATCCTTATGCTTTCCTGGGTGGATTTTATTAAATCAGCTTTCATGGCATCGATATATCGTCTGAATTCCATTTAATTCCTCCACTTAGATTATTTTCTTGCTTACCTCTTCAGAAAGCTTGTCTATGAAAGCCTCCATGCTCATTTGGCCAAGATCTCCCTCGTCTCGCTTTCTTACAGATACTAAGCCTTCTTCAATTTCCTTTTCACCAACTACCAACATATAGGGAATCTTCATCATCTGTGCTTCTCTTATTTTGAATCCTATCTTTTCAGCTCTGTCGTCAGTTTCCACTCTGAAACCCTTATCCTCCATTGTTCTTCTGATCTCATGTGCATAATCATTGAACTTTTCGGATATAGGAAGAACTGTTGCCTGGACTGGAGCCAACCAAGCAGGGAATTTTCCAGCAAAGTGTTCAATCAAAATTCCCATGAATCTCTCCATACTGCCAAGTATAGTTCTGTGTACCATTACCGGTCTCTTCTTTTCATTGTCCTTATCCACGTAGGTCAGGTCAAATCTTTCAGGCATTTGAAAATCAAGCTGTATTGTACCGCACTGCCAAGTCCTCCCTATTGCGTCCTCAAGGTGGAAGTCAATTTTTGGTCCATAGAAAGCACCATCACCAGGATTGATCTTGTACTCTATACCCTTTTCATCAAGTGCTTCCTGGAGACTTGTCGTCGCAAGCTCCCACTGCTCCTCAGAACCCATTGAATTTTCAGGCCTTGTTGACAACTCGATCCTGTACTTGAAGCCAAATATGCCATATATATAATCAGCAAGGTCAATAGTTTTTTTAAGCTCCTCCTTAACCTGAGAAGGCAGTAGATATAAATGAGCATCATCCTGAGTAAAGCTTCTAACTCTCATCAGTCCATGAAGTGCACCTGAAAGCTCATGTCTGTGAACCAATCCAAGCTCGCCCCACCTGAGAGGGAAATCCCTGTAGCTGTACATCTTTGATTTATAAACAAGTATTGAGCCAGGACAATTCATTGGCTTGATTGCAAATGCACCTTCATCGATGGACGTAAAGTACATATTCTCCTTATAATGATCCCAGTGACCGGATTGATGCCATAAATGCTCAGATAGTATAAGGGGAGTTTTGATTTCTCCATAGCCTCTCTTTGTATGCTCATCTCTCCAGAAGGTTTCAAGGATATTCCTTATTATCATTCCCTTTGGATGGAAAAATGGGAAACCAGGGCCTTCATCCTGCATACTAAAAAGATCAAGCTCTCGGCCCAGCTTTCTGTGGTCTCTTTTTTTGGCTTCTTCAAGCCTGTTCAGATATTCCTCAAGATCCTTCTTCTTTTCATAGGTAGTACCATATATCCTTTGGAGCATCTTGTTCTTCTCGTCGCCTCTCCAGTACGCACCTGCGATACTCATAAGCTTGATAGCCTTTACTCTCTTAGTATCGTATAGGTGAGGCCCAGCGCAGAGATCTGTGAATTCACCAAGCTTATAGAACGAAATAATTTCTTCTGGAGGGAGATTTTCAATAAGATCGACCTTGTATACCTCACCACTTTCCTTGAAAAACTTCAATGCCTCATCTCTTGACATCTCAAATCTTTCAAGCAAATAGCCTTCCTTAGCGATATTATGCATTTCATTCTCAATAAGCTCCAGGTCTTCCGGGGTGAATCTGTGTTCAGTGTCAAAATCGTAGTAGAAGCCATTGTCTATTGCCGGTCCTATGGCAAATTTGACGCCTGGGAATAGCTTTTGTACGGCATATGCCATGATGTGGGCTGATGTATGCCAAAAAATCTTCTTACCCTCAGGATCCTCGAACTTCACCACTCTGAAGCTTGAATCTTCATTGATGCTTTCCTGCATCCCCATTATTTTTTCATTAACAACAGCTCCTACGGCAACTCTTGCCAAGCCTTCAGATATGTCGGCAGTTACGTCATATACCTTGATGCCTCTCTCATATTCCCTGACTGCTCCGTCAGGCAAAGTCAAACGTATCATTTTTATTCCACCTTAAAAAAATAAGGCCCATCATCCCTGCTCAATGCAGGGACGAAGGACCGTGGTTCCACCCTAATTATACTCATTTTGGTTAACGCTCTTTGCGTATTTCCTTTCGGAATATGCTCCGGGGTGGTTTTCGGATGAATATCATCAGAAAGGCTTTCAGCCATGGCCTTTCTTCTCTTACATGCTTTTTCATCCTACTCGTCCCATCTTTGCATTTCATATTTATGTTGTATCAATTTTACCAGCAAACCCTTATAGTGTCAAGACTTTGTTGTCTTGAGGCTAGCGGGTTTCCCTTAACTTTTGTATAACACCTTCGATTGAAAGTCTGGTCTGCTCACCAGTCTTCATATTTCTAAGAGTATACATACCGCTTGATTTCTCTTCCTCTCCGATCACTGCCACATATGGTATTCCCAGCTTATCAGCATAATTGAATTTCTTCCCAAGCTTTGCATCCTCAAGATAAATCTGTGCATAAACATCCTCGGCTCTAAGCTTAGCAGCAAGCTGGATACCTTCAGCTGAATACCCATCCATAGGTATTACGAGGACCTTTGAAAGGTGGCAGTTTTCAGAGGAAATAATCCCTGCCTCCTCCAGCTGATAGAATAACCTTGTAAGTCCGATCGAAATCCCTACTCCCGGGAGCTTCTGATTTGTATAATGAGATGCCAGGTCATCATATCTTCCACCTGAGCATACGCTTCCTATGTCAGGGTAATCATTCAGAATAGTTTCATATACTGTACCTGTGTAATAATCCAAGCCACGTGCAATGGTAAGATCCAGGGCATAGTTTTTTTCAGGTACACCAAATAGCTTTAGATAACCCACGACTGTCCCGATCTCTTTTACTCCCTCCAGAAACACTTCGTGCTCAATGTTCAGAGAGCTCAGGCTATCGATTATTTCAGTTGGCGAACCCTTGATCCCGATGAAACCAATTATAGATTCAATACTATCCTTATCGATACCATTGGCAAGCAGCTCTTCGGTGACCTTTTCCAGGCCAATTTTTTCCAGCTTGTCAACAGCTCTCATAACCACGTGAGGATCTTCAACTCCCAGCGAGGAGAAGAATCCTGTCAATATTTTTCTGTTATTCATTCTTATAGTGAAATTGTCGAATCCAAGGTCCTTAAACGTTGAATAAATAACGCTCGGTATCTCAGCATCATTGATTATATCCAGGGAACCATTCCCAATTATATCAATATCTGCCTGATAAAACTCCCTGAACCTTCCTCTTTGGTTTCTTTCTCCTCTGTATACCTTTGCTATGTGATACCTTCTGAAGGGAAAAGCAAGTTCTGAATAATGCTGAGCAACATATCTTGCCAATGGGACTGTCAGATCAAATCTCAAGGACATTTCCGTGCTACCCTTAACCACCTGATAAATCTGTTTTTCGGTCTCACCGCCACCCTTAGCCAGCAATACCTCTGTTTTCTCGATTACAGGTGTATCTATAGGCAAAAATCCAAACTTTTCATAATTCTTCCTAACAGTATCCATCATATTATTGAACAGCATTTGACCTGGCGGTGTCAATTCCATGAATCCAGGTAATATGGAAGGCTTTACAATATTCTTGCTCATTCACTTTCCCCCTTACTAAAAGTATCTGATCTTTATTTTATCATTGTTTTCTGATTAAATGTATATCAAAATGTAAGAATCGTTCCAATATCGATGGCTTGCTCCTTGCTTAATTGAATAGGCCAGATATTGTAGTTGCCTAAAAAATCATTTATCCTCTCCCAAGATGGGTGATGTGTAAGGCTCCCTGCAATCAAAAGCTCTCTTTTTGACAACAATCCCACCGATCCGCCTATGAACCCGTAGTTTAGTCCCGGGAGTCTAATGTGACCATGCTCGATCAAAAGTACATCATATCCAATTCTCCTGAGACTTGCTGCTATACCTAAGTCAGAAGTAATACCCTGTGCCTCGCCGATAATTGCCAGAGAGCACTTGCTATATCCTTGCCTTACGTTCAATATCTGTAAGTCTACAGATCTTAACTCTTCCTCTGCAATTTCATCGAGGTGATTCTGGCTGCATATGACTCTGTTCCCGAGAATCGCGGCATTATACTTTATATTGGCAGGATACTTGTACCCCGGTTCACCATCTCCCTTTATAACCACAAAATCAAAAGGTTCAAGCTTATCCCTGTAATATTCATATACGGACGGTGCAACAACAAGTCTTTTATGTCCGACGGGAATCATGGCAATATCCGGGTGATGGGATATCGCTTTATATACACCTTCAAGTGGTATAGTTTCAATGATATTCTCAATATACTCTCTTAAACCTGATTTAACTGTCTCAGGCGCTTCTCTGCTAATGATTGCCAGACTCGCTCTTGACTCAGGTACATAAGGATTTCTCATTTTATCCTCCATAACACAAAACCCTTCTTAGGTCATAAGAAGGGTTGACTTCATTCTGGAGGCGACACCCAGATTTGAACTGGGGGTGAAGGTTTTGCAGACCTCTGCCTTACCACTTGGCTATGCCGCCTCGTATGGAGCGGAAGACGAGATTCGAACTCGCGACCCTCGCCTTGGCAAGGCGATGCTCTACCACTGAGCCACTCCCGCATCTCCATTTGATGTACTATTGTGGTGCCCAGAGCCGGAATCGAACCAGCGACACGTGGATTTTCAGTCCACTGCTCTACCGACTGAGCTATCTGGGCCGGTTTAACCCTTCCGGGCTGATGTCACAATAGCAAGTATACATTATTCCCCTCTTATTGTCAATAAGATTTTCTCCAGCTCTTCCTTGTCAAATCGGTACTTGGTATTGCAAAAATGGCATACTACCTCGCTTTCGCCATCCTCTTCGATTATGTCGCGGATCTCCTTGTCGCCCAGGCTTACAAGGACATCCCTTATCCTTTCAACTGAGCAGTCGCAATGGTACTTTAGCTCGAGAGTATCGGTGACCTCCATATCGAAGCCAGGTAAAAGAGAGTTCATTATCTCCTCAGGTGTCATGCCTTTATCGATCATAGTTGAAATTGGTTCAGCGTTCCTAATGGATTCCTCTATTTGCGAAATCTCCTCCTCAGTAATAAATGGCAGTATCTGGATCATATATCCTCCTGCAGCTTTACAGGTTATGTCTTTGTCTATCAAAACTCCAAGACCTACTGCTGTTGGAAATTGCTCCGAAACCATGTAGAAGTTAGCTATGTCTTCAGCTATCTCTCCAGTCAAAAGACTCGTCTGGCCAATATACGGATCCTTTAAACCCAGGTCCATTATGACAGTAACTGTCCCATCGTTACCAACTATCCTTCCGACATCAAGCTTTTTGTCAGGCGTACTTGGGGCATCGGCACCTGGATTGTCCACCAGTGCTTTCAATTCCCCTTTGTTATTCCCAACGACAATTATTGATCCTAGCGGTCCTCCGCCGGATATCTTTAATGTCAATTTGTCTCTTTCGTTTTTCATGGTTGCAGCCATCATAGCAGCTGCAGTAATGGTTCTTCCAGCTGCAGCTGTAGCCGTTGGTGAAGACTCGTGCAGTCTTCTGAATTCTTCAACTATACCTGTTGTAGAAGCAGCAAACATTCGAAGTCTGCCCAGCTTATCCATGCTCCTTATCATATAATCCTTCACTATATCACCCTTTTCTGTAATGTCCTATAATTTAGTTGCGACGAAATTTATCCTTTCAGATTCGTTATTGAAGCTTTCAAAGCTGAAGGCCTCATAAGCCTCAACATGCTGGAAACCGACTTTTAGCAATAGTTCTTTTATGTCTTCTGCCTTATATGCCCGCTCTTGATGGACCTCATCGAATCGTTTGTAGTTTTGTCCATCCTCTGTGACGAAAAAGGTCAAAATGAAATCCACTATTCCTGTTTCTTCATCAAGCTGGTTTTCCCAAGTGTAGAAAATATGCTCCCTGTCCTCAAGGAAAATATTGTTTCCGAGAATGTTCCTTAGCTTATGCTCAGAGTTCAAGTCAAATATAAATAAACCTCCTGGCTTAAGGTGCATGTATACATTTGCGAATGTCTTCTCAATATCTCTTTCATACAATATATAGTTTATACTATCGCATATGGCCAAAACAGCATCATAGCTTTTATCCATTTTAAAGCTTCTCATATCCATGTTGAAAAGCCTCAGCCCTTTGTTTTTCCTAAGCTTATTGCCCGCAAGAGCAAGCATCTCCTCCGAGGAATCAAATCCATCTACAAAGTAGCCTTTACTGAGAAGTTCCTTTGTAAGATTTCCAGTTCCGCATGCCATCTCAAGGATATTCTTACCAATCAAGCCTTTGTTGACAATGATCTCATTAATGTAATTTCCCCACTTAATATAGTCGAAATCATCCATTAATTGATCATATAAAATTGAAAATTTCTCGTAAGTGCCCATAAAAATCCTCCTAGCCAGCAAGAAAATACATATAGTTTACAATGGCAAATAGGCCGATGGTTACAAAAACAGGAATCCAGTATACTCGCTGATTATCATCCTGCTCAAAGTAAGCCTCATCAAACATCTCAGATTCATGTGGAGTATCTTGAGATTTGGGGAAATATTTGAGTATCAGAAATAAGATCACCAGTGAAAAGAGCCCCCACCCTGCAAGCAGTACTAAAGCTGCTATAGCTTCAAACCCAGATGGAAGCTGCGGTGATCCGGATGCGACCTCTTCCAGTCTCTCCAACATACTTGAAGCAGCAAAACCAATTGAGAGGGCAATGCCATTGTTAAGTGCATGTCCAAGTATAGTTGCGTACAGGCTTTTTGTCTTTATCATTATTATCCCCAGGATCAAGCCTAAAAATGCAGGTCCCAGAAAGTTCATAAGATTGAAGTGAAATAATCCAAAAAGCAGTGACGAAAGGATCAATGCCTTCTT
>DAIPJA010000085.1:0-8708 GCA_036770525.1 Gudongella sp.
CCGGATTCCGCAGGGAGCTACTACTATCTTCATATTACCAAGCCCTCTCTTTTCACTATGAGGACATATTACCCCAATAAATCATTTTCTACACTAAAAAAGACGGGATCAAATCCCGTCTTTGGAATACTTATTTGAAGCTCTTTGCAAAGCTCTTGCCAAATTCGAAACACTCCGCTTTCGCTGATTCATCCGGATTCCAGAGAGCCTTGATTCCGGGCTGGACTATCTCGAAGCCCGAAGCTTCAAGTCTGTCAGAAAGTATCTGGACTGACTCACCGCTCCAACCGTAAGAGCCGAAGCTGGATGCCTTTTTGTTCTTGAAATCTAGACCCTTGATCATATCCAATATCCCGCCTACAGCATGCTGGATACTCTTGTTTACAGTTGATGATCCGAAAAGAACTCCCTTTGATTTGAATATCTCAGCTATGATATCATTCTTGTCAGTTATTGCAGCGTTGAACAGTTTGACCGCAACCTCGGGATCCTCCTCGCGGATACCCTCTGCAATAGACTCTGCCATACGTCTGGTACCATGCCACATAGAGTCATACACCAGGGATATCTGGTTTTCCTGATAATCATTTGCCCATTCGAGATACTTATGGACTATCTGAGCAGGATCATCTCTCCAGATTATACCGTGTGACGTTGCGATCATGCTAAGAGGAAGGTTAAAGCTCAATACCTCATTTATCTTCATGGTGACAAGCTTGCTGAATGGAGTCAGTATGTTTGCATAGTATTTAAGTGCTTCAACATAGAGCTCGCACTGATCAACCTTATCATTATACATAAACTCAGATGCGTAGTGCTGACCGAAGGCGTCGTTGGAGAAAAGGATATTGTCCCCGCTCATATAAGTCATCATGCTGTCAGGCCAGTGAAGCATCCTTGCTTCCACAAAGGTCAAGGTTGAATCTCCGATTTCAAGCGTATCCCCTGTTTTAACCTCAACAAAGTTCCAGTCCTCGTGGTAGTGGCCTTCAAGTATCTTTCTTCCGTTCTTCGTACAGTAAACAGGCGTCCCGGGGATCTCCTTGAGCAGTAAGGGAAGGGCGCCGCTGTGGTCGCTTTCACCGTGCTGAGCTATGATGTAGTCGATTTCCTTCAGGTCGATCTCTTTTTTCAAATTTGCGATAAATTCATGGGCATAAGGCTCCCAAACTGTGTCGATAAGTACTGTCTTCTTGTCTCTGATAAGATAGGAGTTATAGGAGGTACCCTTATCAGTTGAGTACTCGTCCCCATGGAAACGTCTCAGTTCCCAGTCGATTTTGCCTACCCAGGTGACCTTGTCTGTCATTTTAAAACTCATAACAAAACCTCCTCTTTTTTATTCCTCTATTGTTATACCCATTATATATTGGGTAACATCAATACGATCAAATATATGTGGGGTGATAAGATGAAATCAATCGATATTATGGTTAATGAGCACGAGAATATTCGAAGAATGCTAAAGGTTGTCAGAGAAATCTCCTACAGGGTCCTTACTAATGGAGACTTCAGTTTTGAGGACTTTGGCCCAGTCACAGATTTTATAAAAAATTATGCCGATAAGCTCCACCACGGAAAAGAAGAGGACATCCTGTTTGAAGCGATGAACTCCGAGATCCAGAAGCTTGCCAAATCAGGTGCTATAACCGGGATGTACATTGAGCACGACCAGGGCAGGTTGTTTATAGCTAATCTTCTCAAGGGAGTTGAGGCATTCAGGGCTGGAGAAGATCGGGCAAGGCTCGATATTATTGCCAATGCCATAGCCTATACTGACCTGCTTGACAGACATATTGAGAAAGAGAATACTGCCCTGTACAAATTCGCCCAGAATATGCTCAGCCATGAAACAAAGGAAAAGGTCGATGCAGACTGCGAAGTAGTTGAAAAAAAGGCTCTGGATGATGGTATCCAAGAGCATTATCTCTCCAGCTTAAAGGTTCTGGAGGATAAATATCTAGGTTAGTGGACATCAAAGCCCTTAAGGGGCTTTTGTTTTGTTTTACTGGATATCCTCAAGGCCTTCCCGGTCAATTATCCTTATCCCTCTATGTCCAACCAGCTCTATCAAGCCCTGATCCTGAAAGGCTGTCAGCTTTCGTGAAAGGGTCTCCTGACTCATTCCAAGGTGAGATGCCCAATCTCCCTTGCTCATTGGAAGCTTTACAATATCTTCTGTATCCATTTGCAGGATACTCTTGGCAATGCGCCTTTCAACTGACGAAAGGCTTATGTCTTCAACAAGAGTTTCAGCTTTTTGGAGCCTTTGACTTAACTCCTCCAGTATTTTGAAGGCTATCGAAGGAAATCTTGCCATGAGAGTTTTGATGTCCTGACCGTCTATCTTGCACATTATAGTCTTCTCAATGGCTATGGCGCTATCTGATGCGGGCTCGTGGTTGAAGATAGCAAGTTCTCCGATGAATTGTCCTGGACCAAGCACTCTAATTATCTGCTCCTTGCCTGATTCATTGAGTCTCACTATCTTTACCCTTCCCTTGTGGATCACATAGAGGCTGTCAGTAAGAAATCCGGCTGAGTAGATGGTGTCGCCTTTGTCAACCTCTTTCTCAGAGGTTATCATTGCGATCTCAAACATCTCATCCTTTGTCAGACTGCTGAATATTGGAACCATTTCTATACAGTTTTGTCCTCTATCACCGCAATTACATTTCATGATCATTCTCCTGTCTGAAGTACCTTCTTCCTGCTGCTTCCCTTATCTCCAAAGCCAAGAAGCCTGACTGCATTGATTATAACCAGAAGGACACTCATTTCATGAACAAGCATCCCAAAGGATAGGTTCACTGTCTTTACTAAAACACCCATTAAGAGTAATGCTGCCACTGCAATTGCAAAGTATATATTTTGCTTCATATTTCTAACCGTTGCCCTGCTCAGTCCGATAGCGTGGGAAAGCTTTCTTATCTCTTCACTCATTAGAATTACATCGGCAGTCTCCATTGCGACATCCTTGCCGGCACCTCCAACTGCGATCCCAAGCTCTGCAGATGCAAGTGCGGGAGCATCGTTGACTCCGTCACCCACCATCCCTGCGGGACCATATTTTTCCTGAAGCTCCATCAATACCCTCACCTTATCCTGAGGAAGAAGCTCAGCATAGTATCCGTCCAGCTCCAATTCCTTGGCGATAGCTTTTGCTGCTCTTTCATTGTCTCCGGTAAGCATTACCACTTTCCTAATGCCCTGTTCCTTAAGATTCTTTATAAGCTTCTTTGCATCCTCACGAACCACATCAGCTATGGCTATGATACCCAATACATTCCCCTCTGACCCAACTATAACTGCAGTCTGTCCCTTATCCTCTTCGGACCGGAGGATCTCTTCATACTTTTCAAGATCATAACCATTCTCATTGAATAGTTTTCTATTGCCCAAGAGGTATTCCTTACCCTCTATTTTAGCCCGGATCCCCTGTCCGGTGACCATTTCAGCTTCTTCCGGGTGCCCTTCTATTGATCCCAGTTGCTCATTTGCATAGTTGATTATTGCTCTGCCCAGAGGATGCTCAGAATAGCCCTCCCCAATAGCCGCTATCCTCAAAAGTTCATTCTTCTCTATTCCAAATGCTGCCACTTCAGTTACAGTAGGCTTCCCTATTGTCAGGGTTCCAGTCTTGTCAAAGGCAAGGACCTTTATTGTTCCAAGCTTTTCCATTATTTCTCCGCCCTTTACAAGTACTCCGTGCTTTGCTCCATTTCCAATGCCAGCAACTATGGAGACGGGAGTGGAGATCACCAGTGCTCCCGGACAGGCAATTACAAGAAGCGTAAGCGAAAGCACCAAGTCTCTGGTAAAAAGGTATAATGCAGCTGCAAGGACTATGATTCCTGGAGTATAATATCTTGAGAATCTCTCCAGAAACTTCTGGGTCTTGGCTTTTTTATCCTGAGCTTCCTCAACCATTTCCAATATCCTGGCAAAGGTCGTGTCGTCTCCAACTCTGTCAGCTCTTATTTTCAGATATCCTGATTCTACTATGGTCCCCGAAAATACTCCATCATCCACTGCCTTGTTTAATGGCAGGGATTCCCCTGTGATTGCGGCCTGATTGACATAAGCATTTCCCTCGACTATTGTACCGTCTACTGAGATTTTTTCTCCAGGCTTTACTATTACTATGTCTCCTTCGATAACATCCTCTGGGTCAAGCTCGATCTCTATCCCGTCACGAATGACCCTGGCTGTGTCAGGTGCAAGATCCAGAAGTGCTTTTATCGATGATCTTGTCTTTTCTATGGTTCTTGACTCAAGATAATCCCCAAACATAAACAGGAAGGTAACAGCTGCGGCTTCCCAGTATTCTCCTATAAAAAGCGCTCCGGTAACTGCGATGGTAACCAGGGCATCTATCCCGACGATTTTATACTTAAGTGCTTCAAAGGCTTTCTTGAATATCGGTATCCCAGCAACAGCTGTTGTCGCGAGCATAAATACTATAGTCAGAGGAGCGTAGCCCATTAGCTCCTTAAGAAGAAAAGATACAGAGACAAGAACAGCTGCAAGGATGACCTTATTCTTTTTATTCAGATTTGGCATATCCCTCACACTCCTATTTTTCCTTCAATACCTCGAAACCTAATCTGGCAATTTTATTCTTTATTGTCTCTGAATCAACGATATTTTCATCGTAAGTCAACTTGATCTTTGAAGTGTTGAAAAATACTTCGTACTCCTCCACTCCCTCTGTTTGCTTGAGCATCCCTTCCAACTTCATAGTACATGATGGACATGTTAGTGTTTCCAATTGATATGTTTTCTTTATCATTTTTATCTCCTCCTTGGTTTTCTATTGATTACATTGTAGCATCTGGTTTTATATATTACTTTGACCTGGGTCAAAATTTATAAATCAATTTCAATTTTTCTTAAAATTTTCCCCATCTCCAATTTATTTCGCAATCAGCCAATCTTAAATGCTTCCATTAATTGTGCTATAATATTTCTGAAAGGATGGGATATATATGAGCTATATTTTAATGGCTGTTATTGGATACTTAATCGGCTGCCTTCAGTTTGCATATATCTTTGGACGAGTTTTCAAGGGTATTGACATAAGGACTCTGGGCCACGGAAATTCAGGAGCATCCAATGCGGTACAGTCTATGGGGTGGAAGTATGGGGTAGCAGTAGCCATATTGGACATTCTAAAGGCCGTTGCAGCCATAATTATTGTACGAGTTTTATTCCCGCAGGAAGTCTCTGCTAATGGCCCTCTCGTAAGCTATTGGACAGGCGCTGCTGTTGTGTTAGGACATAATTACCCATTTTTTATGGGCTTCAAGGGCGGAAAGGGAACTGCTTCAACGGTAGGATTTCTCTTAGCTCTCGATTACAGGATCGGGATAGCTGCAATCCTTTCAGTTCTTGCCGTAACCATAGCTACTGACTACATAGTCATTGGTACTATGGCTATGCTGGGTCTGATCCTCATATATACCTTCGCAATGGATTTTGGACTGTTTTGTATACTGATTGCACTGGGGATGACGATCCAAAGTGTGCTTAAGCACCTGCCAAATCTGAAGCGGATTGCCAAGGGCGAGGAGAATGGCCTGAGAGGGACAATAAAAAGAAAACGGAGCCATGATTAGCTCCGTTGGTAACTATTTTCTCTTCTTCTTTTCGCTTGCTCTTTCGACTCTGACCTTGAGGCCCTTTATCTTTTTGCCATTAAGCCCAGCGATCACAACATCTGCATAACCACTGTCCACTTCCATAAATGTAAACTTATCATAAACATCTATGTTACCGATCAGCTTCTTGGACAACCCCGTTTCCTGGAATATTGCCGAAAGTAGGTGTCTTGGGCTGAAGCCCTGCTCTTTGCCCAGGTTGACGTGAAGTCTGGTGGTGTTTCCTGCGTATTTCTGTTTATTCCCCGAATCTCTGCCGTCTCTGGAATCAGATGTCCTCATCTTCTTGCCGGTATCAACCATTTCAAGCTCTTCATGTCCTTCAAACAGCTTGTTTTCCTCAACATACATCTTTAAAAGAGCACTTGCAACATCGAAGGAGTTGTATTCCTCCTGAAGCAATGTATCGATTATCCCGGAGTATTTTGAAATATCTCCTGAGTCAAGACTCTCCCTTATTTTCTGAGTTATGCTCTCGGTATACTGTGCCTGGATATCCTTAAGAGTCGGCAGATCTCTTCTCTCAATTGTTGTCTTTGTATACTTCTGCACATCCTTGAGCTTGTAGATCTCCCTGCCAGCTACAAAGCTGAACGCTTTCCCAGCCCTTCCAGCTCTTGCAGTTCGGCCGATCCTGTGGACATAGTATTCTTCATCCTGAGGCATATCATAGTTTATTACCATGTCTACGTCATCAACGTCAAGTCCTCTTGCTGCAACGTCAGTTGCAATAAGGATGTCGATGGTGCTCTTTCTGAACTTGCCCATTACGGTGTCTCTCTGACTCTGCTTCAAGTCTCCGTGGAGCCCGTCTGCAAAGTAGCCTCTTCCCTGAAGCTCTGCTGTAAGCTCGTCAACCTTCTTCTTTGTATTGCAGAAAACTATTGTAAGCTTTGGGTTGTAGATATCCACCAGTCTGCTCAGGATCTCAGTCTTCATGTGGGACTTAAGCTCAAAATAGGCCTGCTCTACCTTAGGAACTGTCAGCTCCTTGTGAACGACCTTGATGAATTCCGGATCGGACTGATACTTAGCTGCAAACCTTCTGATTTCATCCGGCATAGTAGCTGAGAAGAATATGGTCTGTCTCTCCGTAGGAAGAGTGTTCATTACCAGCTCAATATCATCTCTAAAGCCCATGTCAAACATTTCGTCAGCCTCATCAAGCACCATGTACTTGACAGTTCCAGGCTTCAACGTCCTTCGATTTATATGGTCTATTACCCTTCCAGGTGTTCCAACGACTATCTGGACACCGCTTTTGAGGGCTCTTATTTGTCTGTCTATCGGCTGCCCTCCGTAAACCGGGAGGATGTTCAATCCCCTCATATACTTCCCAAGCTTGCCTATCTCCTCGGCAACCTGGATGGACAGCTCCCTGGTAGGACACAGAATCAGTGCCTGTAGAGTCTTGTCATGGGGGTCGCACATTTCAAGCAAGGGTATCCCAAAGGCTGCAGTTTTACCGGTACCGGTCTGTGCCTGTCCGATTATATCCCTGCCATCAAGAAGCACAGGTATGGCCTGGGTCTGTATTGGAGATGCTTCCTCAAAGCCCATGGCTTTGATTCCCTTCTTTACGCCCTCTGACAATTGCATTTCTTCAAATCTCAAATTTTCCATTAAAACAAAATTCCTCCTTATTGTTAACCTTTAGAGTATATCCTTCAATTCCCAAAATTGCAAGGAAAATATTGCAGATCCGGGAAATAAAGGCACTTTCCAAGAAAAAGCTCACTGTTATACCTCGATTCCGATGAATTGCTTGACCAGTACTCCGATCAAAAATGATATCCCGGCCACTCCAAGGGATATGGCAGCCATCTCTCCGAATCTTCTCTTGAAGTCATAGTCCTTGGCAACTGATATATAATAGTTGAAAACGAATATTATCAGCACTGCTACAACAAGCGAAGCTGCCAGGCTAATAAATGGATTTGGTATCAAAAGAAATGGCAATATCAAAAATATTACGGTAAACACATATGCTGAGCCGGTATAAAGGGCAGATTTAAGAGCATCATCTCCACCTTCCTGTCTTGTGGAAAGGTATTCGCTGGCTGCCATTGAAAGCGATGCGCTTATTCCTGTTATTAGTCCGGTCAGTGCGATCAGTCTGGTATTCTGAAATGCAAATGTGTATCCTGCAAGAGCTCCTGTAAGCTCAACAAGTGCATCGTTTAATCCAAGTACTACAGATCCCATGTAGTTTAATTTTTCCTCATCGATCATTGCTATAAGCTCTTCCTCGTGCCTCTCCTCATCCTCGATTATTTCATCCATTAAAGCCAGGCTCTCATCAAGCTCTTTGTAGCTTTTGACAGCCTTTCCTTCGCTCCGCTCCAATAGCTTGATGCCAAAGGTCAGGCCAAATATCCTTATCATCCAATTGGATAATAGAACCTTTAATTTCTCTGGCTTTAATTCCTTTCCGGTAACCTGTCTAAGTCTTTTATAGTGAGAGAGCTCATCGTCAGCCACCTGAAGGACTATCCTCCTGTTAGAGTCGTCCTTAACTGACTCTGCCAGTTTCTTGTATATGTGATGTGCAGTTATCTCATCCTGTTGATCCTTCAAAAGCTTTTCCAATGTCTTTTCGTCCATATGTATATGCCTCCTCGTTTAGTACTATCCCAATATATATCCATTTTGTTGTCATATTCAAACAACTGACAGTAAATGTTGTGGACTTGGGGCACCTTTTTTTGTATAATCTTTTGAGGATTAATCGAAAGGAGCTAGCAATGAGTATTTTAACAGTAACAAATCTATCTCATGGTTTTGGAGACCGTGAAATATTGAAAAATGTAAACTTCAGACTCCTTAAGGGAGAGCACGTAGGGCTTATAGGAGCAAACGGGGAAGGTAAGTCATCATTTATGAATATCATAACCGGTAAGCTTGAGCCGGACGAGGGGCAAATCGAATGGTCCAAAAGAGTCAGGGTAGGGTATCTCGACCAGCACTCAGTCCTTGAGAAGGGAATGACCATCAGAGATGTTCTAAGGACTGCTTTCCAGTATCTGTTCGACCTTGAAGCTGAGATGC
>DAIPJA010000275.1:0-1737 GCA_036770525.1 Gudongella sp.
TCATCAAGCTTAGGTGACATTTCTCTTACAAATGACTCAGCAAAGCTCATCCAGTCAAGCTCCATGATCTTAATATCCCGAATGAATTGCTCCTTTGTGTATTCTCCCCTTAGAAGAGTCCCTTTCCAACCCTTTTCCTCCATAACCATTGGCGAGGTCTCAATTAGTACTAAAGCACTAATATCCTTTTGACCAAATTGCTTTATGTATTCCATAACCACTGCTCCGCCCATTGACCATCCTGCAAGTACAGGCTTTTTTATATCCAGCTTTTCAATAAGCTCATTGAGGTCACTTGCAAAAACATCTATGGATATTTCTGAGCTGGTATCGGATCTTCCATGACCTCTGAGATCAACTTCTATGGTGTTGAAGCTTTTAGAAAGTATTTTGTCTATAACTCTGAAAGAGGAACCTTCTCCCCCAAAACCGTGAATAAAGATTATTGGAGTGCCCTCACCGCGACTGCTGTATTCTATTTTTATATTATCTGAGGTTAGAATATATGCCATAATGATTACCTCCTTGGAAAAATTATAGCAAATATATAATTAAAATCAAAACAAAAAGCTGCTACCGCAGGATTCGATAACAGCTTTCCATTCTTAAGGATTAATTGCCTTATAAGACACAGGGAATACATCTATAGGCGTAGTGTAAAGCATCCTATGACCTTCTCCGGCAAATAGATCCTATTTCTTCATATGGATATATTTTAGCATGTTGAACAGCATTTTATCTCTGTTCTTTATGGCCTCTTCATCCTTTCCGTCGGAATAGTCGTAGAAGCCTTTCTTTGATTTAACTCCAAGCTCTTTGGTATCCATAAGTTTTTTAAGCATCTCTGGAGGCTCCTTCATATCACTCAACTCATTAAACAAATATGAAGAGATATAGTAGAAGGTGTCAAGGCCTCCAAGATCTGCTGTCTGAAGAGGTCCGATTATGGGGTATCTGAAGCCTGGGCCATATCTCATTGCCCTGTCCACATCCTCTATATCGGCTATCCCTTCGTTCACAATGTGCAGAGCTTCTCTGAATGCTGCAAATTGGAGTCTGTTGCCTATGAAGCCAGGAGCATCCTTTTGAACTACTACCGGCTCTTTTTCTATTATGGTCAACAGCTCTCTCAATACAGCTACGGTATCGTCTGAAGTATCATCAGCTCTTATCAGTTCCACCAACGGGATTATGTGAGGTGGGTTCCAAAAATGCATTCCGATGAATCTGGATTTGTTTTCTACAAGCTTTGATATGCCATTAATGCTGAGTCCCGAGGTATTGGTTGCAAAATAAGCATCCTTTGCAGCGATTCCTTCAACCTCTTGCCAGAATACCTGCTTGATATCCATCTTCTCAACAATGGCCTCTATGATCAGCTGACTGTCTGCGAAGACCTGTTTGCTGGTGCTGTAGGATATAAGGCTAACAGCTTCGCTTGCTTCCTCCGCAGTCATTATTCCTTCCCCTATTAGGCTTTCATTGAATATCTGTACAAGCCTTTTAGATTTCTCCAGATATTCTTCAGATATATCGGTTACAACTACCTCATAGCCCTTTCTTGCAAATATCTGGGCGATTCCTGAACCCATCGTACCGGCACCTGCGATGCCGACCTTTTTGATGTCCTCAAGTCTCATATGCTTCACCTCCAAATTAGACTATACTTCCATCTGCACCATGTCTTCAGGGATGATAAGGGTAGCCTCTGTGGCTGCCTGTACCTCTTCCACTGTG
>DAIPJA010000276.1:0-1718 GCA_036770525.1 Gudongella sp.
GCATGCTTGCATATGGAGAGGATGTATTATCAAACATCGGTGACCATTTGGGTAATATCGGACTCATGGTATCCGTCGTGCAAATTGGAACAAGCATTTATAATGGCAAGATAAACGATGCCCTTGTAGGCAGTATGAAGCTCTCCCATACATATATTATGAGTAAGGTTGCCTCAAAGCTTAGCAGCTCAGTTATGTCTGCAAGTATGGCTGCCGTAGCAATCGTCGACTACGCTATCAACAAATTTGGTACCACTGCAATTGAAGGAAGGGCTGATATCTACAGGGACGCATACTCTATATACTACACAAAGGGCGAGGATGGCTTTAAGGGATCAGATTACTGGTACAAGACCTTCTATCCTATGTTCAAAGATCCAACTCTAACTGAGGAAGCTCTGAAGGCAAAGGTCGATGCAATCATAACTGAGCACTGCAATGAATTCTGGACCGGCACCAATAAGCTTGGTGTTGATTACTTCGTCTCTGAGGCCAGGGAGAAATTCAATTGGACCGGTGGTGGAGCTGGTCTCAATAAGGATCTTCAAGACAGCATTAGTCAGGAAAGAAGGGCCATGCTATATAATGATATACTGCCTGGAGTATTCAATCATATAGCTCTGAAGATAAATATGGAAAATGAAACGAGGCTTAGAGAAGAATATAAAGCACTTTCTGATTATCTGAACACCTCTGTTCAATTTACCATTAAAGATCCGAAGAAGACTTATGCTAAGCATCAGGCTAAATTCTCTCCGCTAAATGATAAGGCTGATGCAGAAAACTGGATGGGTAAGTTTAAAGATGACGGTAGTATTACTACCTCCTTCACACTATATGGCCACATGCTTGCAGGATCTCCGTCAAGCCTTATAATTTGGGAGCCTGATGCTGATATTGAAAAAGATGAACCAATAAGAGTCATCGATTTCAAGGTCACTCCACCTTTGGTTGAGATAGTACTGGGTGAAGAGATCGTGGGACTAAAGTATGAAGGCGGCGACGAGACCAAGATACTTCAGCTTGGGCTTCATGCAGCGCTGCGAGAAGCTGACACTATCACAATAAACAAGGATGGGAGCTTCAAGGTCGAAGTAGGTTATGCAACTGCCAGCGGAGGCAGCGGAGATACAAGGTATACAAGTGAGGTAAATGGGATCACTATAAGCGGCAATATAGATGCAGGTACCCTCTCAGGAAGCGGTACCGTAGCAGGATCATTCAGGTTCACTAGGAAGGAGATAAGCCCTCTTGATGCTATGGAGGGAGAAACCAAGGAATATGTGACCACTGATCTTTACGACGACTCCTTTGAGGGAAATGTTGATATCACAGGTTCTGGTGATAAGGTTACATTTGAAATCAATCTACAGGGTACAAGAATTGGTTCATCCAAGCTTCAGTATCACTCAATAGACCCATCTGGAAAAGAGTTCTGGGGTGATAATCCCACAATTACAGACAAATCAGGCGAAATATCTACGACAGGTAAATATACCTTCACAGTTCAAAAATAACGTAAAAGATGCTCCGACGGCTTTCAATTAAGCCTTCGGAGCATCTTTATTATGGTGCGGGAAAGAGGACTTGAACCCCCACGTCGTTGACACTAGATCCTAAGTCTAGCGCGTCTGCCAATTCCGCCATTCCCGCAGGTGGTGGTTCATCAGGGACTCGAACCCTGGACACCCTGATTAAGAGTCAGGTGCTCTACCAAC
>DAIPJA010000277.1:0-1716 GCA_036770525.1 Gudongella sp.
GATTAACTATAACGCCTCCACAGACAACAGGGACATTAATTTCACCTAGCCTTGTTGCAGTTCCAGCTTTTGTCACTATGCCACGACAGAATACCGGGAAGCCTTCTCCTCTCACACTCTTTACATCCCTAATTGCCCCGTCTACAACTACTCCTGCTAATTTTTTGAGTCTAGCCTGCATCGCCATTAGGTCTCCAAAAAGAGAGAATTTAGTGATGCCTCCGCCATCAATTACTAAAACTTGGCCTTCCGAGATTTCATCAAGAGCTTTCAGTGCCGTAAGCATATCGCCTGGACAGCATTTCGCTGTAAAGGCTGGGCCGCAAAGAATATCCCCCTGCTTTATTGACTTTATAGATTCATCAACTGAACCTCTTTTTCTTAGGGCATCATTGATAGAAGCGGCGTCTAGAGTTCTTAGTTTTTTCTCTATCTCATCCCTTTTCGTATCTATCTACCCCCTTACATATATTATTTTGTCTTTCTTTAATTCTTCTATCTTTTCTTTAGAGTATCCCAACACACTAGTTAAGACTTCTTCAGTGTTTTCCCCAAGGGCAGGCGGTCGCAAATGATTCTTACAGGGAGTAAGTGGTAAATTTAGGGGACTGTTTGCAGTTACCATCTTCCCTGCGATAGGGTGATCAAATTCAAAGAGCATATTCCTATATTTTGTGTTTGGGTCATTTATGACCTTATCAATTGAATTTACAGGCCCGCAAGGAACACCTGCATCAGTTATTATGTTTACTAGATCTTCAGTAGTGTGCTTTTGTGTCCATTCTTCAATTATCTTCTTTAATTCAGCCTGATTTTTTGTTCTCAAATCGTTATTTTTGAACCTCTCGGCCATAATCAATAAATTGAATTCAGGGATACTCTTACAAAACATATCCCAAAGATGATCATTTCCTATCCCAATAACCATGTAACCGTCAAGTGTCTTAAACACGTCGAAAGGTGTAAGGCTTGGATGTCTTGATCCAATCCTCTGAGGTATCTCCCCAGATACAGTATATCTGACAGTAGCATTTTCTAATATAGCAATAATACAGTCAACCATAGCAGTGTCTATATATTGCCCTTGATCGGTCTTCTCTTTTGTCCTCAACGCACCTAGGATTGCAATAGCAGAGAACATCCCAGACATTATATCTGCAAGTGATGATCCCACTCTAGTCGGGGGGTTATCTGGATACCCTGTTATACTCATCAGCCCTCCATAGGCCTGAGCAATAATATCATATCCCGGTCTTCCTGGGTATACGGAATCGTTTCCAAATTGAGATATTGTGGCGTAAATTATACTTGGATTTAGTTTTTTGATATTTTCATAGGAGAATCCTAGCTTTTCCATTGTACCTGGTCTAAAGTTTTCCGTGACGACATCACATATTTTTATTAATTCTCTAAGAATTTCTTTCCCCTTTTCTTCCTTTAGATTCAAGACGACACTTTTTTTGTTTCTATTAATGCTCATGAAATAGGCACTTTCCCCATTTTTATAGGGGCCAAATTTTCTTGAGTCATCACCGTCACTTTTTTCTATTTTAATAACCTCAGCACCGAGATCGCTTAGAATCATGGTACAATACGGCATTGCAAGCACGTGGCTTAAATCCAATATCCTTACTCCCTCTAATGGCCTCATTTATCCACCTCACTAAAATTAAACAGTGAAAGTATCACAACAATTTCCTCAACAGATGGATTGCC
>DAIPJA010000086.1:0-8466 GCA_036770525.1 Gudongella sp.
CGAGGAAGAATTGGAAATATTCTTCTCCATTATCGATAAGTACAGCGACATACTCAAACAGGGAACGAAATAGCAAGGTAGCTCCATAACCGGGGCTATCTTGCTGTTTGCTCGCAATGTATTAATAATACTATTCATATCTTTTCTCAACATTTCTTTTAAATGAAGTTCTGGAGAATATATATCTGCTGAAAAGGTCTAAAGCCATAGCTATCCAGATCCAGTGCAGTTCAGCCTTAACAACATAAGCCAGGATGAGGACAAGCGGGATCCTGATGAACCAAATGCCAAGTATTGTTGTAAACATTGGAACGTTTGGATAACCTGCTCCCCTTAGAGCTCCATTATATAGACCAGCAAGATTTTGCGGCAGTTGAGAGATCCCCATTACGATAAGATAAACACTACCTATAGCTATCATCGACTGATCTGTTGTAAGGAGTCTCATTACCAGCCCAGGTATAAACACCAATATAGCTCCCATCACCAGGGTAATTGCCACTACCATCTTTCTTAGCTCACTCATATAGGTTTTAGACTGTTTGAAGTCGTTAGCTCCAAGATGCTGCCCTATAAAAGCAGTTGCTGCTATCGAGAATCCTGCAGCCGGCATATAGGATATTGATTCTGCTTGAAGACCCAGCTGATAGGAAGCATAGGCTGTTTCACCGTAGGTGAGAACTGCTTTTGTTAATACAACAGAGGATACCTGCCATAGTAAGATCTCCATAGCTGATGGAAAACCATACCTTATAAGCTCCCTGATTGAATAGCCGGTAAATGAAAATCCTTTAGCATCCTTGGGCTTAAGCTTTCTTGTTGCTCGCATCAGCATTATTATACTGAAAACAGCTGCACTCAGCTGTGCTATATTGTAAGCATAGCCAGCGCCTCTTATTCCAAGCCTTGGTAACCCAAAATTTCCAAATATCAAAATATAGCTGAATATTATATTGATCCCATTCATTATTCCTACTGCGTACATTGGGATCTTTGAATTTGTCATTCCTTGAAATACACCTGCTGAGAAAACAACCAAAGCCATCATAGGTATGCTGTAAGAAATTATGCCTGTAAACATCAAAGCATCCTCAAGAAGTCCTCCTCCACTGCTTAAAAAGCCTATTAGGTACTTAGCAAATCTGAAAACTATTTGCTGTACAAAAAGGGACAACAGCAAAACCGCCCCTGCTCCCTCAATGATGAGCCGGTACATCCTATTTGAGTCATTTGAACCATAATACCTTGATATGGCTGCAGAGGCTCCTATTCCTATACCTCTGAATATCGCCCATGCCATCCTGAAGATGATATTTCCGATCCCAACTGCACCAACTGCAGCAGCATCAAGCCTTCCCATGAAGGCCATGGTTACTGTTCCTGCTATCATCTGAAGCAGGTTCTCCGAGGTTATGGGGACAATCATTGCAAGTATTCTTTTTCTTATACTTTTGATCATTTCATCTGACATATATCTCTCCAATTAATTAGAAGCTCCATTTGTCCAACTCAAATAAATATGCTTCTATGGACAAATGGAGCTTATTTTTTTATACTACACCATTGCTGCTATTTCTTCAGCTGAAGGTAGATCTCCAAGGTTTCTAGCATACTTAGCGTATACTATTGTACCAGTTTCGTCAACAATAAACAATGCTGGCAATTGTAATTCTTCACCTTCGTATTCACCATGCTCAAGACCTCGTTTTTTAGCCCTGTTTATTTTTGACAATGTCTTAACTCCTCCGACAAGCTTTGGCATGGATCCAGCTGGTTCAATTTCAAATTCCTTATACAGTTCACCTTTAGGATCACATATTATCTCGTATGGGAGCGGATCTTTGTCAAGCTTCTCCTTAAGACTTGCTGGGTCTGACTGGAGCACTACCTTGAGACTTGAATTCTTTTCTGTGAACTTCTCAAAGTTTTCCTTCAATTCCAGAAGGTCCAACTGGCATACAGTACAGCCGTAGTATCTGTCAAACAGAATAACCGACTTTTGTCCTTTGGTCTTATCAAGATAGCTAATCCCGCTTTCATAAGCAGTATTATAAATTATCTCTGGCATCTTCATGCCTGTTGTCAATTTCAAATGATCAACTCCTAGTTTAATTTAGTATCCGATCCACCCTATCATATTTAAGAAATATATCATTACAAATGATACAAGAGTCATTATTATTACAATAGGCATTGCCCACTTAAACCATTTTTGGAAAGGAACACCAGCTGCTGCGCAGGAGCCTACAGTCCAACCAAGTGCAGGGGATATGATATTTGTAAATCCATCACCAAACTGGAATGCCTGTACTGCGATTTGTGGGTTCATTCCGAGTACCTCTGTAATTGGCTTTATTATTGGCATCAATATTGCTGCCTTACTTGATGCTGATGGAATAATTGGGTTTATTATAGCAATAATACCTGTAAGTCCTATAGCTGAAATCCCTCTGTCAAGTGACATTAAAGGTTTGGTCATGTTGTATACTATAGTGTGAAGTATCTTACCTTCTGCCATTACAAGTGATACTACTCTAGCCATACCAATAATAAATCCAACGAATGCCATTCCTGCAAGTCCTTTTGCATACTCGTCACCTATCTTATCCCAGGACATCTTAGCTATTAGTCCAGATGCTATTGCAGATACTGTCTGAGCCGCTACCAGGAAGTTATAGGTTGCCAATGCATTTGGTGCCAGGAATATTGAATAATATACTATTACTACATACTGACCAAAGAATATGATCATTATAAGAATATCTCTCCAGGTCAACTTTGATTCCTTGATTACAGCTTCTCCACTTTCGTTGATAGAAGTAAGCCACTCAGTATCTCCCATAGCGGATTTTGATGGGTCCTTCTTTATTTTGTTTACGTACCACATAACATATACTATTGCTATCACCATGAATACGTTCATGATTATAAATCTCATACCGAACCCTGAATAAACAGGAACATCCATAAGATTTTGAGGTATCAACAGCTTGTTTGGACCTGTACCAAAGCCAACCATAGTAGCGAATGTAGTTACAGCTATCGCCATGATCGGGTCGAGCTTTAGTTTTCTTGCGAATACAAGGCCCATTGGTATCAGAGCTATTAGGAAGTCTCCTCCTCCGAATCCTCCAAGGTAAACCATCATTACCATCATGATTATGATAAGCGTGTTCTGACCTTTATCTTGAAGCTTAAAGGTTGCCCAACTAAGGAAATTATCAATAGCTCCGGTTGCAAGGATTACACCTATTGAAGCTCCACCAACGAGTACCGTCATTATTATTACTGCTGATCCAACAAGGCCATCCTGCATCAGGAACAGTGCTCTGAGAGGACTTACAGGGCTTTGTGTTCCCACATAGTTAAAGTTGGTTCCATCAATTTTGCCGCCTTCAAGTACTGCAAATTCACCTGCTGGGATTATGTAGGTCAATGCACTCATAATAAGTATAAGACCCATAAGAATCCACATAAGATGTGGTAGCCTAAATTTCTTTCTCTCTTTTTTTGCTTCGGACATTTTAACCCTCCTAAGGTATGATCGCTGATTATTTGGACAAATAGTCTGCCACAATTTTTACTGTTGATAAAACCCCCATTTTTAGTGCATCCTCATCGATATCGAAGTGAACGTTATGGTGTTCAGCTCCACTTCCAAACCCCTTGTTGCCGATTCCAAGAAAAGCCAATATTGAGGGTGCATGTCTTCTATACTCTCTGAATGATTCAGAGGCAAACCATCTATTGCCATGAGTAATGCTTCCCTCTGGAAGAACTTCTGAGAGCGAATTCTGGAACATATTTGCTAGCTCGTCGTCATTAACTACGGGATTATACACTATCAATGATTTCTCAGAAAACTGGACTTCACAATTATGAGCTTTTGCGATATTTGTTGAAACCTGTCTTATGACAGCACAAGCCTTTTCTCCCTCTTTTGTACTAAAAAATCGGATTGTACCACCTATTGTAACTTTGTCAGGTATAATATTGACCTGGGTTCCTCCATGGATCGTTGCAAGACCAAGAGTTACAGTTTCTTCTGCATCAATTCTGTTTGGCCAGGCTGTACCTAAACCAACCAATATATTAGCTGCTCCGAATACTGGGTTTACCGAAAGATCAGGTCTTGAACCATGTCCGCCTTTTCCAATTACATCCATTTCTACTACACTGACTCCTGCCATTCTGGGTCCTGCATCGATATTGATCGTTCCAGCTGGCATAAAGGATGTTACGTGGATCCCCCAGATCGCATCGATTTTTTTCTTTGAAAGGGCTTCCATCATCCCTGGCCATCCAGTTCCAATCTCTTCACCCTCTTCAAGGCAAAGAAGGATCGTACCGCTTAATTCACTTTTGATTTCATTTATTACCTTTGTTGCTCCAAGCAGCATCGCCATATGTGCATCATGGCCGCAGGCATGGCATGCTCCCTCGTTCTTTGAAACCCATTTCTTTGGTGCCACAAGGTTCATGTCACTTTCAGGCATTGGCAGAGCATCGATATCTGCCCTAAGAGCAATAGTTTTTCCTGGTTTACCTGTCTCAATCGTGACTATAAATCCAGTGGTTGATACCATCTCGATCTCATAGCCCATTTCAGTAAGCTCCTTTTGAAGAAACTTGCTGGTCTCAAATTCCTTACCGCTGGTCTCGGGATACTCGTGAAGGTATCCCCTGGTCTTCCTTACGTACTCATCGACTTCTTCGACTTTTTGCTTCAGTAGTTCGTTAGTTAGTGCCATCCCGTCTCCCCCTCTTAGATTTATGAATTAATAACAGAAGCTATTCTGTCCAATCCCTTCTTCAATAACTCTCTAGGGCAAGCAAAATTGAGTCTCATGTATCCTGCTCCCTGCGCTCCAAACCAGGTTCCGCCATCCATTGCTACCCTTGCCTTCTTAGCCATCAATTCCTCAAGCTTCTTACTGTCAGACTCATATCCACTGAAGTCGATCCATGCAAGATACGTTGCCTGTGGTTTTATCATCTTTGCTTTTGGCAGGTTTTCCTTCAAATAATCGTCTATGAACTTGATGTTTCCTTCAAAGTACTCCAATAATTGGTCTAACCATTCTTCCCCTTCTTTATAAGCAGCGATCAAAGATACTATACTAAGTGGATTTTGTCCACCGATTGAATTCTTCTCAAGGATCCTTCTGAATCTCTGTCTGTGTACTTGGTTCGGTATTATGATATTTGACGACTGCATCCCAGCAAGATTGAAGGTTTTACTAGGCGCTGTACAAACCATGAGGTTGTCGAGGTATTCTTCACCAACAAGTCCGAAGATCGTATGCTTATAGCCTGAGTATATAAGGTCGTTGTGTATCTCATCGGATATAAGGAATACATTGTTTTCCAGACAAAGCTGTGCAACCTTTTTAAGATCCTCCAAATCCCAAACTCTTGAAACAGGATTATGAGGACTGCAAAGAATCATCATAGTGACCTTTGGATCCTTAAGTTTGTTCTCAAGATCTTCGAAATCCATGTTGTATTTATCACCATCAAATACCAGGTCGTTGCTGACTACATGGCAACCGTTGTTGTTTATAGCATTTGAGAATGGATAGTAGACAGGCTGTTGGATTACTACTTTGTCTCCTGGCATACAGAAAGCTTGGATTGCATAATTTACTGCCGGGACGATACCTGGTGTGTAATCGATCCACTCTTTCTCAATCTTCCAGCCAAACCTCTTCTCTGTCCAATTGATTATTGCCTGATAGTACTCTTCAGGTCTATTGGAATAACCGTATATCCCGTGTTCTGCTGCTTTTACAATTGCATCTACTATAGGTTGTGCTACCTTGATGTCCATATCTGCTACCCAGAATGGAAGAAGGTCTTCTTCTCCAAACAGCTGATTTAAAACCTGTGGTTCCCATTTAGAAGCATTTGTACCGCTTCTGTCAATAATTTGATCGAAATTGTACTTCATTTGAATCCCCCTTTTTCATTTGCTAACATTTTTATCGGCTAACTAAACTAATATATATAAGACATAACTATAGATGCTGCTTAAAATTACGAAGCTTATGAGAACCGGCATCGTTTTACTTACTAAAGAAGTAAACGAAGTTTTGTAGTGATCAACGATTACAGCGATGCAGATATGTGTTGGTGAAACCTGCATGCTCATATATGTCATACTCATTAAGAACACTAAAAGAGCCAAGCCGCCAGTGGGCATCGTAGCATAAGCTAAAGGCAAAGCAAGGGCAATGATCGCCTGAGTTCCAGCTACTAGAGTACCAAAGAAGAATATAAGTCCGAATATGATGGCCGGATGGACAGGCAACACCTGGAAGTAACCGGGAAGTCTTTCTATTACACCTGTGTAGGTTAGAAATTCCTTGAAAATCATGACTACCAGCGTAGTGAAAATAAGCTTTTTCTCTATTGCTGTATAGAACATAGGCCTCAGCTCTTTGAAGCTGAATCTATTTATTAATGTAGAAAATATAATTACCAGAACTACACTGTAGTGAACCGGCAGCCTAAACACAAGGATTATTACTATTGAAAGGATAATCGACCATAAACTCTTGATCAGATTACTTAGGTCTTCCGCCTTGTTCGTAGACTCTGGCATGCCTGTTTCTTTGGGGATTTTTTTAACGTAAAAAATATAACCCAGGAAGAAAAGCAGCACCATCAAGGGCAGCATAGCCAGTACAAAGTAAGTCATATCAACTCCGGAAAGGTTCAATGCTAAAAGTATTGAAGCATACGTTGGCAGGAAGGCTTCTGATATATGCCTGAAGTAACTGGTAATAAATGTCTTTTCTTCCACCGTTACATAGTCCCCACCTGCGTTGTCCACAATTGGAGCTGCAATAAGTACCGCTCCAACAGAAGGAAGAAGGCCTATCACGAACGGCGCTATCATAGCATTAACCCTTCTGCTGTTGAAAATTCTGGTCAAGGATTGCTCAGCAAGAAGAAGATGTCCTCTCTTTTCCAGCATTCTCTGTAAGAACGTAATAGTATAAAATGCGAGAATCAGATTGATCGTTGACTTGTTATATATCCCCTTCCATACCAAGGGAAGCAATTCAGAGATCGGTATCGTATACAGTAGGGCTGTGCCCAATATTCCCAGTGCCATTGCAATATAAAGAGGCTTATTCTTCTTTGTAGCTATGATTATTATTATGAAAATCAATGAAAGCTTGATAATATCCATTATTACCTCCGGATCAGTTTTGATCCTTTAAAATTAGTGGTTAATTTAATAAGATATTTTATTATTTAAGTCTTAACCTATTTAAGGTCATTATACTTTAAGCCCTAATTCATTTCAACATTTTTTTGTATGATTTAAGTATTTTTTTATCAAACGACCAAATTAATATAGCAAATATATTGTTTGACCCTCTAAATAGTTTAAGGTATAATATATTTGACATTCTAAGGTTTCTACATGATGATGAAAATATTTATGAGAGGTGCAAAATGGATAAGGATTTAATGGAAAGCTTAGTAAGGTCTCCAAAACTGGATGTATTTTCTATGCCTGCGGAGGAAGTAGATAAGCTATTTACTCAAATCAACGAGAAGATGCTTAAGATTTACAAATTTGTATTGACCTATAATGACTACATGAATACCGGGCACGAGTACTCTGATGGGGTTACCATGTCTATGATGGAGGCACACATTCTCACAGATATTTGTGATAACCCTAACATTACAGTCACAATGCTGGCTGATAGTTGGGAAAGGTCAAAGAGTGCCACAAGCCAAACAGTCAGAAAGCTTCTGTCAAAAGGTCTCATCGAAAGGAAGGAATCAGAGAAAAGCGGTAAGGTTTTTTACCTCAGCCATACTGAGAAGGGGAAGAGAATTTCCGATGATCATAAACGGTATGATGTTTTAGATACAATCAAAACACTGAAGGTACTTAATAGGGAAATGACGGTTGAAGAAATACTTACAATGTTTGATAGTTTGGATACTTACAGGACTCTTCTGAAACAAAGGAGCGGTAAATAAGGCCTGAAGGAGGATATTCTCAGATGAGAAGATCTATATACAGAAGTATGTATGTCATAGCAACTGGATTCATAGCTTTTTTGATCGCGGTACCAATTATTGAGAAGAGAGGGTTGGATGCTTCGCTAATAGATGATTTCAGCGCTGTCCTTTTCTGGATTGCAGGATTTATACTTATGTTTACCAAAAAATATTACCGTGTGGGATTTTTTCTCGCGTTTTTTCCTATACTATTCATATTGGTTGCATTAATATCATAAGGCCGGACTATTGTCCGACCTTATTTTTATGCCTTTACCCTATTTTTCAAAACGCTCCATAGGATCGTAGCTGCTGCAGCACCAAATAGACCTTGCATGATATTTGCCGGTAGATTTACTACTGCTGCCTTAGCGCCATACATAAATATCTCAGCAAGATAGTAACCCCCTGCCATTACAAGACCTCCGATCGCAGTGG
>DAIPJA010000278.1:0-1700 GCA_036770525.1 Gudongella sp.
GTCATCTTCCGGGTATTCCTCCTTTACCTTTTGTCCCAGCTTCTTTTCATTTATGGTTAGTAAAAGTATTGCCACTGCAGTTATCATAAGTAATGCTATGACTATAAACACAGGCAGATAGCTAGGATTGGACTCCTTAGGTACAAGCAGGCTGATTGAAATCAGTGTTATTATTCCTCCTACTGCTCCCATAAGATTAATGATGGAATTTGCTTTACTCCTCAGCGGCTTTGGCGTGAGGTCAGGCATAAGAGCAACAGCAGGGGACCTGTAGGTACTCATCGCTAAAAGTACCGCTCCCAGAGAGATGAAGAATAATGGAAAGCTCTTCATATTATCTGCAATCGGTATAAGGATCATGAATATAACAGCAGCTATTGTGCCGAAGACTATAAACGGGGTTCTCTTTCCAAGTTTTGTATCAGTACGATCTGACAGCGCACCAAAGAAAGGTAATAGAAAAAGTGCCAGCACATTATCCATGGCCATGACCGTGCCAGTCATGGTCTCACCTATGCCAAAAGTATTCTGCAGCATAAGGGGGATTATATTGTCATAAAGCTGCCAAAATGCTGAAACCGATAAAAATGCAAGTCCCAAGAAAAACGTTCTTTTATAATCCAGCTTCAAGGCACACCTCCAAAGTGTATTTTGTATCATTTATACCACAACAAAGTATTGTGAAACTATTTCACCTCAAATCAACTATTGCAGGAAGGGGATATCCGGGTATATAATTAACAGTGTTAATAATTAACTGTGTTAATTAAAGGAGGTCAATATGGATCCGGTAATTCTTAAGGATAGAATGATAGATGCATTAGGGAAAATATATTACATGGATGCATTTCATCAGGTGGTGGAATTTCTCCAGGGAGAGCTTTACATACTACACCATATGCTGGAGCATGGTGAAGGTGGTATCAATCCGTCAAGCTTAAGCGATATGCTGCATATATCCAGGCCAAGGGTTACGACGGCTCTTGCAGCTCTTAGAAAAAAGGGATATATTGAGACGATAGTTGATGAGGATGACAGGAGGAGACTGAGGGTTTATCTTACAAAGGAAGGCAGAGAGTTCATAATCGGAAAGCAGAATCATGTAGAGGAATACTTCATAAGCTTTATCGAAAAGCTTGGCAGGGATAAAGCAAATGAGTTGATAAGCTTATTGGACATGATCGTCGGGATGATGGATGAAAACAACCAGAAAGACAATATATAAAGGGGAAAGGCAATGAATGATTTTGTGGTTTTTGAAAAGGTCAGCAAGTATTATCACATGGGGCATCATAAAATCGCAGCAGCAGATGACATAAGCTTCTCGATAGACAGGGGAGAATTCTGTGTCATAGTAGGACCCAGCGGTGCAGGAAAAACTACGGTGCTCAATATGCTTGGGGGCATGGACTCATGCGACAATGGAACTATAATGCTTGACGGCGTCAAGATAAGCGGATTGGGTGAAAGACAGCTAACTGAATACAGAAGGTATGATGTAGGCTTTGTATTCCAGTTCTACAACCTGGTCCAGAATCTGACTGCTCTTGAGAATGTGGAGCTCGCATCTGAAATATGCAAAGAACCTTTGGATCCCAAGGAGGTACTTAAGCTTGTGGGCCTCGAGGAGAGAATGCTGAATTTCCCTGCACAGTTATCAGGAGGAGAACAGCAAAGAGTGTCCATTGCAAGGGCTCTTG
>DAIPJA010000087.1:0-8446 GCA_036770525.1 Gudongella sp.
AAGCATTTCTCACCACCTGCATAGCAGGTGGTTTATTGTATAGGATACAATAAAAAAGCAGGGCGGTCAGCCCTGCTTAAGCTTTCGTTATTAGAATACTTCCGGCTCGATGAGTCCGTAGTTTCCATCCTTCCTCTTGTAGACAACCGAGACATCCTCAGTTTCCGAATCCATGAAAACGAAGAAATTGTGTCTCAAGAGCTCCATCTGAAGAATTGCCTCATCCGGCGACATTGGTTTAAGTCCGAATCTCTTTCTTCTTACAAGTCTTGGCTTGTCCTCCTCCTCTTCTGCAGAAAGTGATGGTACGTTGTCAAATCTGATGGTATCGTTGTTTTGGTATCTCTTTTGCAGCTTGGTTTTGTGTTTCCTGATCTGTCTTTCAAGCACGTCCACTGTCTTGTCGATAGATGCGTACATATCGTCGCTTGACTCTTCAGCTCTTAGGATTGTGCCGGGAAGGTTTATGGTAACCTCGATGATCTTACGATTTTTCTCTGTACTGAAAGTTACATTGCCTGCTATGTCAGTCTGGAAGTATTTCTCCAGCTTCCCAAGCTTCTTTTCAGTTACATCACGTAGAGCATCAGTTACCTCCATGTTTTTTCCAGTATAATTCATTTTCATAAACCCAGCTCCTTTCATATAAGTCTAGTAAAACTTATACTGTTTGTCATATTATACCCACGAAGGTTTAGGATTAACAGGAAGAAAAATGGATTGTATAGAGTTAAGCGTTAAGCGATAGGCGATAGTAGAGACGACCGTTAATTGATAGTTAAGATCCAAGAACTAAGAGCTAAGATCCTTCCCCATGTAGCTTTCCCCTTTCCTCTGCCAATCATTGTGGATAATTTTATAGTTTTGATGTGGATAAGTTTATATCTGCCTGTGGATAGTGTGGGCAACCCTGTGGAAAACACCACTTTATGAGCTTCTTCATGTGGATTCCCACCTTGATAATTATACGCAAATAGGGTAGAGTATAAAGGTAATATAGTATGAAAGGAAAGCTCCTATGGGATCGAGTAAAGTAAAAATTGGTATGAGAACCATAAAAACCGGACTTGCAGTAATGCTTGGAGTTACCGTTGCGGGATTGGTTGGTCTAAGAAGCCCTCTTTTCGTTGCAATTGGAGCAATCAGCACCATGCAGACCTCGGTTTCTGAATCCTTTGTCATGGGGAAAAACAGGATCCTCGGGACAATAATGGGGGCTGTTGTGGCAGTCGTAATCGCTGAAATCTTGCCCTACAGCAATATCTTCCTTGGTTTAGGAATCATACTGCTTATACAGATACTAAACATTTTAGGGTGGAAGAAGTCAATTTCCCTATCGGCAATAGTCTTCTCCGCAGTCTATCTCAATAGAGAAATGGGAATGATCGAATACGCTACAAACAGAGTCCTCGACACCTTTATAGGGATAGTTATGGGAGTCCTTGTTAACTACCTGGTTGCAGCTCCTGACAGCGAGAAGAAATTTTATGCTAAAGTGGATGCTTTTGTAGAGGTAGCAAAGGAATACACCTACAGCCTTATAGTTGGCAAGAAAAAGGTGGATCTGGACGATCTCAGGGGCATGCTGTTAGATATCGAGAAACTTCAGGAACTGGTTAGAGGCGACAGCAGTATATTATACGACGACGAAGGACAAAAGCTGGATACAGCTAAAACTCTGCACGTCCTGGAGGAGATATTCAACGACCTTTCATCTATCACTGCGATGGATTATATGGCAATAGTTAGCTCAAAGAACTTGATTCTTGCAGGACAGGTTTTTCAAATCACGCCGATCTGGTATGAAAAAAGCATCATCAGCGAGGAGGATATAATATTTAATTATCACCTCCAAAGACTTCTTAAGAATTTGTACTCAATGTAGAGGATATTAAATAAAGGGGGAATAGGAATGTATGAGAGAGAGTTCTATGACATACTGAATCAGGGGGAACGAATTCTTTGGGCCGACAAGCCTCACAGGACCATCCACCTCCTTAAAGGTGTACCAATGTTGATCTTCGGATTGCTTTGGGGTGCCTTCGATTTCTTTTTCATTATGATGGCCAGAGGAACCGGCATGATGTTTTTCATGGTTCCCTTTATGCTTATCCACATGGCTCCATTATGGATTGGGGTCGGTGGTATGATAGCACTTCTTGCAAGCTACAGGAATACCATCTTCTGCTACACAGACAAAAGAGTCATCATTAGGGGAGGCTTCTGGGGAATCGACTATAAGTCCATTGATTTTGATGCTATAGCTGCCATTGAAGTCAACGTAAACCCTATAGAGAATAACCTCGGTGTAGGCACCATAAGGATAAATGAGGACTACATACATACAGGTAAAAGGTCAGTGAGAACAGGTAAAAGACTTTATGGGATCGACAAGCCATACGAGGTATACAAGGAGCTTAAAAAGGTAGCTCTGGATATCAGGTCAGATATCAGCTATCCCAATCAGTTGAGACCGGAGGGAAACCCGGGATATAATACGGAGTATAAGGATTAAATGAGCATATTTAAAGGGTGGACTGGGATGTCCACCCTTTATTATTATTATTATGTGTAAGATGAAGGTTGGCTCGTTTAGTCGGACCGCTCACGGCCGCTTGGCCAGGAAATGTCCTCAAAACGACCAACCTTCAATCTTCATAAGGTAATGGTATATTCTTAGCTATAAATCATCAATACAACCAGGGGTGGACAACATAGTCCACCCTCAATATACTAAAACATTGAGTCGTCTACTGAATCAAGATATGCCTTGATCGGACCTACAACTCTTTCAATAGTGCCGTCAACAAATGGATTGTCGAGCTCCGCCAGCTCAACGAGCTTAAGAAATGACATGCTTCCTCCAGCCTTGCATAGCCTTAAATAGTCCTCCCAGGCTTTTTCTCTGTCCTCTCTGCTCCTTACCCAGAATTGGAATGCACAGACCTGAGCAAGTGTATAGTCGATGTAATAGAATGGCGACGAGAAAATATGACCTTGTCTGAACCAATATCCACCTCGGTTCAAAAGATCGTTGTCTTCATAATCCTTCGATGGCAGGTACTTCTTTTCGATCTCTCTCCATGCAGACTTCCTCTCATCCGGAGTAGCATTTGGGTTTTCGAATACAAAGTGCTGGAACTCATCGACTGCAACACCATAAGGTATAAAGGTCAGTGCGCCGGCCAAATGGCTGAATTTGTACTTTTCAACCTCTTCCTTGAAAAAGTTTTCCATCCAGGGCCATGCAAGAAACTCCATGCTCATTGAATGGATCTCGCAGGCTTCAAGTGTGGGAAACTTGTACTCAGGCAGCTTATGGTCCATACTCATAAAGGTTTGGAATGCGTGACCAGCCTCATGTGTCAATACATCGATATCTCCACTTGTTCCGTTGAAGTTTGAGAATATAAAGGGCGATTTGTAATCAGCGATCACAGTACAATAACCGCCGCTTCTCTTGCCCTTCTTTGCTTCAAGATCCATTAGCTCTCTCTCTGTCATGAAGTCTATAAAAGCTCCTGTCTCAGGAGACATCTCGTGATACATCTTCTTGCCGTTTTCGATTATCCAGGCTGGATCACCCTTGGGATTTGCATTTCCAGTGACGTACTCTAAAGGTTCATCGTAATAGGTGAGTCTTTCCACACCTATCCTTTTTCTTTGTCTCTCCTTAAGCTCCTCTGATAGGGGAACCAGGCTCTCATATACTTGCTTTCTGTAATTTGCTACCATTTCTGCATCATAGTCAGTCCTGGAAAGTCTGGCATAACCCATTGGTACATAATTCGGATATCCCAGCTTCTTTGCCATTGAGTCCCTTACCTTGACCAACTCGTCATATAACCTGTCGAACTCCTTCTCGTTTTCCTCGAAGAAACTCATGACCTTCCCTGCGGCAGATCTCCTTATTTCTCTGTCCCTGGACTCCATAAAAGGTCTCATCTGGCTCAGGTTTCTGATCTCTCCCATAAAATCAAGCTGTGCTGAAGCAATAAGCTTGTCGTATTCTGTGGAAAGCTTGTTCTCCTTAACCAATTCCTCCATTATCTCCTCGCTGAAGGTCTTTATCTGAAGCTCAGCCAGTTTAAAGAACTGTTCTCCCCATTCCTTCTCCAGTTCAGCCCTGAAGGGAGACTTTATAAGTTCTTTGTAGTAATCAGTCACCAGCTTTTCATACCTTGGTCCATTCTCGTCCATAAAATCCTGCTCTGTCTCATAGAACTTGTCTTCAGTATTGATCGAATGCCTTATACTTGCCAAGGTTACCATGGTTTCAAAGTAATTCCTTAGAGTAGTTACTTCGTCGATCACCATACTTTGCTCTGTGGCACTTTTTGCATTCCTGAACTTCTCCAAAAGCTCGGTAAAACTTTTTTCCATCTGATCTAAATCAGGTCTGATATACTCATAATCTTTAAATTTCACGAAACCCCTCCTCTCTTGTCACCCTTCCATTATACTACTTTTTCCCATTTTTCAACATCTGTTTTGGATAGTGGCCTCTGCCGCCTTAATTGTAATGGACTCACCCTTGTTGTATAATATATCCAAAGACAAAAGCAAGGAGCAATGAAATGGATCATGATAAATTACAGGAGCTGGAAAATCTGGCGACTGAGAAACTAATAGACTATATAAACAAGGATGGAAGGGCAAGCAAGCTGTATCAGGAGAACTACGAGGAATATGAATTTCTTGATATGGAGGGATCTCATATCCCCTTCAATCTTTGGCTTTGCTGTGACTACAGGGATCAATCCGGCAGAGGTTTTGTACACAGGCTTATTGAGACTGACAGGAGTATTTCTCCCATCCAAAGAGAAATACTTATTGGAAAAACAGAAAGCTTTGTAACCATACTCGAGGTCAAAGACTTTGATGAGCCCTATGCAGTAGCATTTGACGTACTTAATCATGTGGAGTACAAACTGTTGGAGCCGAGGGTATCAGTAATACTTAAAAAGGGGGATTACCTTCTTGCAAGGGTTGGTAAGGTATTGAGCTCTGTGAGGATGCTTGGCGAGGTAAACTTTATTCCAAGATCAGTGCTTCCTTATCTGTTAAGGGCAGTTATCAGACACTACAATGATATAGACATGACAAGAGGAGATATGAAAAGCTTCTTAAAGAGCAATTCGCTGTTTCTTTATGAGTCCTATTATCAGACTGCGTATGAGAACTACGAACCTGATGAGGAGGACATGCTCCCAATCTACGACGAGATGGATGAATTTGAGGAATACCTCTCCCTAAAAAGCTCCCAGGAAGGAATAGAAAGACATCTCTCAAATCTTATCGAGCTATACGAGTACGAGCTTGCAGATGATGGTGCCAGCCTTAAGGACCTAAAGAAGGTCAATCTCAAGGAAATGCTTCAGGATATGATCAGCGAAAAATTTATAACGACTCCGTTGATGCTCAACAGCTATTTTTCAACCCTTCGAGAGTATCTGGGATTTCTTGCAAAGAATGACAAGACATACAGGCGATCACTGTCTGAACTACAGTCACTAAGCCAGGAGAGATTTCGTTATGTCAAGGAGATCCTGAGACAAAACAGACTTTCACAGGGAGACCCTTTGTTATCCATAAGACTAAGGGAAATTGATTATAAACCCACCAACACCTACCTTGACGACTTCGACAGGTTCCTCCTGTATGTTTATGAAACTCCGGTTGAATTGACTGAAACCAGGAGAACTGTCAAAAGAAAAGACGTAAACGGGTTGTTGAGACTTCTTGAGGGTGAATACCCTATGTTTCCCTCAAGGAGGGGTTCAACCGGGATGACGATCCTTGATTTTTTCAGTAAGATGGGTGTTGATCTGAAGCTCCTCCGAGTCAAAGAGGGCCAGCTTGTTGTTACGTCAAGGACTGATGAGTATTTAAGTCTCTCCCGCGAGGATAAGCTTACCATGCACTTAAAATGCTTCTGGAAAAGTGGGTTTATCAGGGGAGTGTTGGGCATTAGTCTTGCAGATGCAAGGCGGATAAAAAGAGCATACCTTCAGATAACCTTACCTATGACGTCGTCAATGTTCGAGCTTTTGGAGCTGTCAGATGCAGAAGAAGACCGTGCAGCCCATTTTGTCCGCCTTCTCAACTACATGGGTATCGTAGATCAGAAAAGCTGGGGTGAGGATTTTGTTCAAACGCCGATCGGAAGGCTCGCACGAGCTCATTTCCAGGAATGGGACAGGCCAAAGCGGGATAAGGTAATACACATAAAGCAATACAAAATGAACAAATAGTGGCGGAGGGATAAAATGGATAGGTTGGAAATGATGGATTTCACAAAATTCAAATTCCTGTCAGGTTTAAATGCTTCACCTGACGGTTCAAGAGTCGTCTTTACAGTTCACACTATGGATCATGAGAACAACAAATATCTTTCGAATCTTTTCCTCCAGAGCAGTGACGGAACAGTCAAACAGCTTACTGATACCAACGAAGAAAAGTCCTCAATATGGTTAAACGAGAATGCTCTGTTGTTTCCTTCGTCAAGGGACAAGGACGTTAAGGAGAGGAAGGAAGCAAAGCATCCATTAACATGCTTCTACCGTCTTGATCTCGAATCAATGGATGTGTCCAGAGAATTTGAGCTTCCTCTTGACGTCAGCAGGATAGAGGCGTTGGGAAATGACAGGTACCTTCTTCTTGCATCCTTCGATAAACGGATGGGCAATACATGGAGGATCACCAAGGAGGACCTGGAGAAAAAGGTTGAAGAGCTTAAGGAAGAAAATGACTACGAGGTTCTTGACGAGATTCCCTTTTGGAGCAATGGTGAGGGTTTTACCAATAAGAGGCGAACCAGACTGTTCCTGTTCGACAGCACCAAGAATGAGATAACCCCCTTAACAGACGAATTCACGAATGTAGAGAGCATCCAGCTCCATCCCTCCCTGGGAAAGGCTCTTCTAATAACATCATCCTTTATTGATAAGATGAGTCTTAGTAACGATTTGCATCAGCTGGACCTTTTGTCCTTGAAGCTTGAGAAAATATCACCCATCGAGGATTTCCTCTATGATTTCGCAGGTTATCTAAAGGATATGATCGTTTTCGTCGGGAGAACGAAGAAAAACTACGGAATAAATGAGAATCCCAAGATATATCTTACTGAGGATGAAGGCTTGAGCTATGTCAAGCTTCATGATCTCAAGCACGACGTATATAATTCCGTTGGTTCAGATTGCAGATATGGAGAAGGAAGATCCTTTAAGGTTGATGATGACTATCTTTACTTCGTAAGCACACTTGGTCACTCCTCAAATCTCTATCGGATCGGACTTGACGGTATACTTGAGAGAATTACAGCTGAGGAAGGCTCCGTAGATGATTTTGATGTCAACGGCGACTCTGTTTTTATAATCGCACTCAGGCAGCTTAAGCTTCAGGAGCTTTATTCAGTAAAGAACAGAGATGAGGATCAGCTTACAAACTTCAACTCCGATTCTCTTAAGGATAAAACTCTGTCATTGCCCGAGGCTATGGTGTTCCACAATGATGACGTTGAGCTCACAGGGTGGGTTATGAAGCCGGCAGGATTTGATGATAGGAAGTACTATCCTGCCATACTCAACATCCATGGGGGTCCGAAAACCGTATATGGTACAGTTTATTTCCATGAAATGCAATACTGGGCTAACAAGGGCTTCTTCGTGTTTTTTATGAATCCAAGAGGAAGTGATGGGAAAGGAGACAAATTTGCAGATATCAGAGGAAAATACGGCACCATCGATTATGATGATCTGATGATTTTTACCGATAAGGTCCTTGACTCATATCCGAATATCGACAGGTTCAGGGTTGGAGTTACCGGAGGATCCTACGGCGGCTATATGACTAACTGGATTATCGGTCATACCAATAGATTCAGGGCTGCAGTTTCTCAAAGAAGCATAGCTAACTGGACCTCCTTTTTCGGCACCTCAGATATTGGATACTATTTTGCCGAGGACCAGAATACTGCTACTCCCTGGAATAACCACAGAAAGCTTTGGGAACACTCGCCCTTGAAATATGCAGATCAAGTTCAAACACCAACACTATTTATACATTCAGAGGAGGACTACAGATGCTGGCTTGTTGAGGGCATTCAGATGTATACGGCTCTGAAGTATCACGGAGTTGTTTCAAAACTTGTAATGTTTAAGGGAGAGAATCACGATCTTTCAAGATCAGGAAAGCCTAAGCACAGAGTGAGAAGACTTAAAGAGATAACCGAGTGGTTTGAGAGATACCTTCCAATTGACAATTGAAAGTTGACAATTGGATGATCAAATGAACAATGAACAAGATTCTTCACTGTCGTTCAGGATGACAATCAAAAAGGTCGTTTTGAGCTTTAGCGAAGAATCTTGCTATTTTATTGGCTTCCCAATAGAAACATGTCAAGTTTTTGCACCTACTAAACAGTTAATTTTTTTCATCTCTTTCC
>DAIPJA010000088.1:0-8426 GCA_036770525.1 Gudongella sp.
AACAATACGTCGAATCAAACGGGTTTTCAGTAGTCAGAGATTTCGTTGGTCACGGAATTGGGAAGGACATGCATGAGGATCCTCAGGTCCCACATTATGGAAAGCCCGGGAGGGGTGTAAGACTGATGGAGGGCATGGTTTTTACTATCGAGCCCATGGTTAATGCAGGAGAGTATGGAATGAAGCTGGATGACAACAAATGGACCGCAAGAACAATAGACGGCAGTTTGTCAGCCCAGTACGAGCATACAATAGCAATAACAAAGGATGGACCGATCATCCTGACAGATCAGGGAGAACCAAGAGAATAGGGGGTAGTTTCATGATCAAGGTGTATTCAAGAAGAGAAGAGATCATTAACAGCATAACTCATGGAGCGGGTGTCCTGTTCGGAGTAGGTGCACTACTAACTATGCTCATTGTGTCAGTAGGGAGCGGTGAAGCTTCAAAAATTGCAGCTTTTTCTGTCTATGGTGCCTGTATTATCATTATGTATTTGTCATCTACTCTGTATCACTCAGTCACAGGACCAAAAGTAAAATCGATCTTAAGGGTGCTGGATCATTCATCGATATTTCTTTTTATAGCAGGAACATATACTCCTGTTTTGGCTTTGGCACTCAATGGATCATCAAAATGGATATATCTAGCAGCGATCTGGACAGTTGCTCTGGGTGGAGTCATTTTCAAAATAATGACGTACGGTAAGTTTGATAAATATAAAGCTGTATCACTAGCCATTTATATTGGTATGGGATGGCTGGCTATCCTGCCGATAAAAATGATAATACAATCCACATCATGGGGATTTTTCGGGTTTATACTCGGAGGAGGATTGCTTTATTCTCTAGGTACGATTTTCTATGCCATTAAGAAGATACCTTATAACCATGGTATTTGGCATCTCTTCGTACTTGCTGCCAGCGTGCTTCATTTCATAGGAATAATGATCTATCTTATATAGATGTTCGAGGCTTCAACTCTAAGCCATATTAAAGTGCTAAAAGACAGAAAACAGTGTACAATATTATTAATAAAAATTAATATAAGCATACAAAGCTTATAAAAACTAGGATTCTATCTATTGATTGTAAATCATAACTTATGTTCAGGTTGACTATAATATATTTATTTGGGTATAATATTCTGGAATTCACTAAAAAGGAGGAATATTATGGCTAAAAATAGTCAACCTAAAGCCTCAAAAAACGGTATACTGAAGAGTATCGAGAGAGTAGGAAATGCGCTACCTCACCCAGCAATCATATTCGTAATACTGAGTGCAGTAGTAATCGTGGCTTCATACCTCGTTTCCAAGGCCGGAACTACAGTAACCTATTATGATGCAAGAGCAGGTGCCGAGGCTACAGTAACAGCGTCAAATCTTCTTTCAGCGGAGGGACTTCGATATATATTCAATACCGCCACAACAAACTTTACAGGCTTCGCGCCCCTGGGAACAGTATTGGTAGCTATGCTTGGGGTTGGAGTGGCTGAGTGGTCAGGACTAATAAATACTTCGCTTAAGAAGCTTTTAACCAACGTTCACCCAAGACTGCTCACTGCAGTTGTTGTTTTTGCAGGTATAATGTCCAATATAGCATCAGATGCGGGATATGTAGTGGTAATTCCGTTGGGTGCCGTTGTATTTGCCAGCGCTGGCAGACACCCCATAGCTGGACTTGCGGCTGCTTTTGCAGGAGTATCCGCTGGATTTTCAGCTAACCTTTTGATTGGGACTCTTGATCCGCTGCTTGGAGGAATCACAAACGAAGCCCTAAGAAGTGCGGGAATTGAGTATTCAATACTCCCTACAGCTAATTATTACTTTATGGTAGTCTCAACATTTCTTCTCACATTTTTAGGAACATTTGTAACTGAAAAGATCGTAGAGAAAAATTTAGGCGAATATACTGGAAGCTATAAGCCAAACAAAGAACAGCTTACTGACCTTGAAAACAAGGGACTTAGAAATGCAGGTCTGGCGCTGCTAGTCTTTTCAGCCATTATGCTTGCTCTAACTGTACCTGCAAATGGACTGTTGAGATCAGCTGATGCATCAGGAGCACTGACAGTAAATGAGTTCCTTAGCAAGGGACTTATCTTCATGATACTGCTTATTTTCATGATTCCCGGAGCAGTGTACGGTAAGACAGTTGGGAAAATCAAGAACAGTAACGATCTGGTTGAGTCGATGACAGATGCAATGAAGAGTATGGGAGGATATCTTGTACTTGCATTCTTTGCAGCTCAGTTTGTTGCATATTTCGGTAAATCCAATCTAGGAACTATCCTTTCAGTAAAAGGAGCAGAATTCCTTGAAAACATTGGCTTTACTGGGTTGCCGCTTATAATAGGTTTTATACTGATTTCAGCATTCCTGAACCTGTTCATGGGATCTGCATCAGCAAAATGGGCAATAATGGCACCTGTATTTGTACCAATGATGATGAGACTTGGATTAAGTCCTGAGCTCACACAGGCTGCGTACAGGATAGGAGATTCCTCAACCAATATAATCACTCCGCTTATGAGTTACTTCGCAATGATAGTTGTTTTTGCCAAGAAGTACGATGAGGAAAGTGGTATCGGAACAATTATTTCTACTATGATACCGTACTCTATAGTATTCCTCATTGGCTGGACTGTTCTTATGGCATTTTGGTACTTCATTGGATGGCCAATAGGTCCTGGGGCTGGTATTCACATATAAAAATATAAAGAGCCTCAAGGCTCTTTTTTAATAGGGGGAGAAGATATGATCAATGAGAAGAGACTGCTTGATAGTTTTCTTAGATATGTTCAAATAGACAGTCCAACAACTTTTGAGAAGGAGTTGGCACAAGAGCTTAAGAAAGAGCTTGAGGAGCTTGGATTTAGTACAAGGATCGATGATGCAGGCGAGAAATCAGGCAGTAACACAGGAAACCTGATAGGCTGCCTTAATGGTGGATCTGAGGGTGGATCAATAATTTTCAGTGCTCACATGGATACAGTATCACCGGGCAGAGGAGTTAAGCCTCAAATAAGAGATGGTGCTGTTTACAGTGACGGAACGACGATATTGGGCGGAGACGACAAGGCCGGGATAGCTGCTATAATGGAAGCAATCAGGGTAGTTGTTGAAAATGACCTTCCACACAGCGGTATAGAGGTAGTATTTACAATATTTGAGGAGGGTGGACTTAAGGGCTCGGCAAACCTTGATTATTCACTACTGAGCTCAAGAAAGGCATTTGTCCTGGACAGCGGTGGAGATCCCGGACGGATAATCACAAGAGGGCCTGCTCAAAACAAGATAACAGCAGTATTCAAAGGCAAAGAGGCACATGCAGGGGTTGCTCCCGAGAATGGTATTAGTGCGATCCAAATGGCTGCTGATGCCATCGCTTCGATGAAATTATTGAGAATTGATGAGGAGACAACAGCAAACATTGGCTCAATCGAAGGTGGTGGTGCCACCAACATTGTTCCAGGCCATGTGACCATTCAAGCAGAGGCGCGAAGCTTGAACGAAGAAAAACTTATTGAGCAGACCAGGCATATGACATACTCAATGGAAGCTGCAGCAAAGAAGTATGGTGGCTCAGTCGACATAATAGTGGAAAGAGCGTATGGAGCGTTCAGAATATCAGATGAAAGCCCTGTTGTGAAAGCTGTTGAAAAAGCATTCCATAATCTTGAAATAACCACAGAATTAGTTGGATCAGGCGGGGGAAGCGACACAAATAATTTTAATTCGAACGGAATAGAAGCAGTGAATATTGCAATTGGCGAGAGAAATGCCCACACCCTCGAGGAGCACATATTTATTGAGGACATCAAAACATCTGCAAAATTGGTTCTTGAGCTTATAAAGCTTCATAGTTAGTATTTTTTATCTAAAAGGCACCTAATTAGCCAGGTGCCTTTTATGCAGTTGCAAAGTCACACTGGGTCAGTTAGAATGATAAGGTAATTCAATCACAGGAGATTGCTTATGGGAAGAGAACTTAAGCTTACTGAAGGGAAAATAATAGGTACTTTGACCAGGCTTGCTTTGCCGATAATGGGGACCTCATTTATCCAGATGGCATATAATCTGACGGATGTTATGTGGTTGGGGAGGCTTAGTACTGACTCAGTCGCAGCTGTTGGAACAGCAGGATTTTTCCTCTGGCTAGCCGCATCGCTTGTCATGATTTCCCAGGTCGGGATCGGAGTAAGTGTCGCGCAGAGCTATGGCAGAGGTGATAAAAAAGAGGCAAGAAGATTTATTACATCCGGTTTTCAGCTTAACATTATGATCGCATTGATATACGGAGCAGCTCTGTATTTTTTCAGGGAGCAGATAATCGGATTCTTCAATATTCAGGAAGCTGATGTGGTAGATATGGCCGTAAGCTATCTTTCCATAATCAGTGGAGGGATGATTTTTTTCTTCATGAACCCGGTGTTTTCAACGACATTAAACAGCTCCGGAAACAGCGTCACACCGTTTAAGACCAATACAATTGGACTCATGATAAATATGGTCCTTGATCCTATCCTTATTTTCGGAATTGGCCCATTCCCAAGGCTAGGGGTGAAGGGAGCAGCAATAGCAACCGTTACAGCCCAAATAGTAGTTACAGTTATATTCCTATACATTGGATCCAGGAAAGGAACCCTTTATTCACATGCAAGAATAATTGAAAAGCCTGATTTCAAAAGGATATCAAGGATCGCTGAGCTAGGGATACCTCCCTTTGTCCAGATGGGAACCCATGCTGCAGTGAGCATAATAATCACCCGACTGGTAGCTGGCTTTGGTTCCATACCCATTGCGGTCCAGAGCATAGGATCGCAAATCGAATCCATTTCCTGGATGACCTCTGAGGGCTTTGCATCAGCAATATCAGCCTTTGTAGGTCAGAATTTTGGGGCCGGGAAGCCTGATAGGATTAAGGAAGGGTATCAAAAGGGGATAAGAGTACTTGGAGGATTTGGTATTTTTGCATCCCTGATGCTGATTTTTGCAGCTGAGCCTTTATTTTCTCTTTTTACACCTGAAGATCCTGAAGCAATAAGGGAAGGAGTTAAATATCTTAGGATACTTGGATTGTCACAATTTTTCATGAGCGTTGAGATAGGTACTGCCGGTGCTTTTAATGGATTGGGAAAAACCATACCACCTACTGTGGTGGGAATGACCTTAAATGTCTCAAGGGTACCTCTGGCTGCAATCATGTCTTCAACAGCCCTAGGATTATTGGGGATATGGTGGGCAATTTCAATCTCCAGTATATTGAAGGGATTAATACTTTATCTGTGGTTCCAAGCAGTTTTGCTAAACATTAGGCAGGCCTCTGCTACCTAGAGGACCTGCCTACTCGTCTCTGAGCAAGGATATCTATCCCTGACCCCATTATATTCCCGATCAAAATCTGGCCCTTTTCAATCGGAGCATCTACTCTCAGGTTTCTTATTTGCTCAAGTACAGCATCTGAGATATCCTTTGGGACCGGTCTGCTGGAAACTACCGGCAGTCTGCCCATTGGACCGTTTAACAGGATACATCTACCGGTTAATATTTTACTATCTTCGGAGATCAGCTTTCTTGCATAATCTATACCCCTGCCGCATCTGTTGCCGGTAACATTGATGTCAGTCTCTGATCCATCAACTTCAAGGATGCACCCTACTGGACATATATTGCATTTCACATTTAAATAATTCAATATCAACACCTCGACTGAAATTATAGCATACAAGTTGCCACCGGTCCAATAATCTAGTAAAATCTTAATAAAGACTGGAAAGCGAGGTGAGTCTATGCTAAGTGAACTTGAAATGGTATTAAGACTGATACTGTCAGCTATTATAGGTGGAGCAATAGGGATAGAAAGAGAAGCAAGCAACAGGCCTGCCGGATTCAGGACACATATTCTCGTAAGCGTGGGCTCAACACTTATAATGCTGGTTTCCGCCTACGGTATGGGGGAAAGTGCTGATCCAGGAAGAATTGCCGCACAAGTAGTAAGCGGAATAGGTTTTCTGGGGGCAGGAACGATACTTCGAACCGGCAACCACATCAAGGGTTTGACAACCGCTGCAAGTCTTTGGGTATGTGCCGGGATTGGCCTTGCTATTGGCGCTGGGTTTTACCTGGGTGGTGTAGTTACAGCTGCAATAGTACTAATATCCTTAGTTGCTCTAGGTAACGTAGAAGTGAACGTGCTCAGAGGAGCAAATAAGCTGGTCAGAGTTACTGCTACGGACAGAGCCGGATTGATAGGAGATATTGGCACTGTATTTGGAGAGTACAATATTTCTATTCGTAACGTTACAATCGATGATATGAAGGACGATGGCGAAGGTCATGGTAAAATCGAGATAAAATTTTATGTTAAGAAGCCAATCAATCTTAATCTTCAGGGTCTTTACGACAGTCTGTTCCATATCAGAGATATAGATGAGGTTGACTTTGAGGATCAAAGGATTGAAAATTGGAGAAATAGAAAGGGAGGAAACTGATTTGTTAAAACAGCTTATAAAGCCTGAGGTCAATGAAGAAATAGCGGTAATGAAAACAAATTTCGGTGAGATAAAGATTAGGTTGTTCCCTGAGGTTGCGCCAAAGGCTGTGGAGAACTTCACAACCCATGCAAGATCAGGATATTATGATGGGATCACTTTTCACAGAGTAATAAACGACTTTATGATACAGGGGGGAGATCCCGAGGGGACGGGAAGAGGCGGCAAGAGTATCTGGGGCAAGCCCTTTCAGGATGAATTCAACACTATGTTCAGAAATTTCCGTGGCGCATTATCTATGGCGAATTCCGGACCGAATACAAATGGAAGTCAGTTTTTCATAGTACAAAAAACCAGTGTTGAGAATAATATACTCGGACAAATGGAGGATTTGGGAGAAAAAAGAGGCTATCCTCAGGATGTGGTTGATGCGTACAGAGAATTGGGAGGCACATTCTGGCTGGATGGCAAGCATACTGTGTTTGGTCAGGTGTTTGAGGGGATGGAGGTAGTTGACCAAATTGCAGGAACAGCTGTCGGAAGCGGCGACAAGCCGATAAAGCCAGTTATAATTGAAAGTCTTACAATAGTACCCTGGATGAGTGAATAGGATGAAATCTGATATAGAAAAGGTCATTTGCGATGCAGTAAGGGAATTTGAAAAACATGTGGATATATCGACCAGATGGAAGAAACCTCTGGTTGCATATGCGGATGCTGCTGATCCAATGTTTAAAATACTAAAGCAGGTTGCTGATCCTGATCATTATGAGCCATTTGATATTAATCCGGATGCGAAGTCTGTTATAACATACTTTTTGCCATTCGAGGATTGGGTGGTTGAAAGCAATACTGGAGGTACTGAATGCTCAAGAGAGTGGGCATTGGCATACATTGAAACCAACAATCTCATCTCAGAGATCAATGATCGACTGATCCTTTTTCTTAATAACTCTGGGTGGAGAACGGAAAAATTACCAAAAGAACTAAATATGAACCATGATACTTTAAAAAGTGTATGGTCCAACAGACATGTATCATACATTGCAGGTCTAGGAACCTTTGGGATAAATAATATGCTTATAACTGAAAATGGATGCTGTGGGAGATTAGGCAACGTAGTGACAAGCCTTCACCTTGATCCTACAAAAAGACCGGATCGTGAATACTGTCTTAAAAAGCTGGATGACAGCTGTGGGATATGTGTTGACAACTGTATGGTTGGTGCATTGGATAATGGATTTGACAGATTTGGCTGCAATGAGGTTTTAACAGTTAATGGAGCCAGATTCAGAGGTCTTGGTGAGGCGAAATGCTGCGGTAAATGTCTTACAGGACTGCCATGCTCCATAATAAAACCGATAGCACTATCAGTATGACAAAAATCCCTTCATGGATCAGAGTAAGGGAAAAAAATGAGGGGGTGCATTTATGCATCAGTACAAAGGAAAGCTCATAATTCACACCGGTTCGATGTTTTCCGGCAAAACATCAAGTCTGGAAAAAGACGTAAAAAGATTCAGGATCGCAGGCTACAGGACCCTGGCTTTCAAGCCTTCAGTTGATACAAGGTATGCAAGCTCAGAGATCGTGACACACGATGATACTACTCTTGAAGCGGTTTTGGTTGAGGGTATATCTGAGATACTCAGGCAGTGCAACCTCAACAAACCCGAAGTTGTTGCCATAGACGAAGTCCAGTTTTTGGGAGGCGGCCTGGATGAAATAATAAAGGGTGTGAACAGCCTTTTAGGGCAGGATATTACAGTCATCGCAGCAGGACTTGATATAGATTTCGCAGGTCAGCCCTTCGAGATAGTCAAGGAGCTGATGCCAATAGCTGATTATCTGACTAAGCACCATGCAGTATGTGTAAAATGCGGAACTGACGCATGGGTAAGCCACAGGAAAACCAAAGACAGAGAAAGAGT